>JAZRCD010000062.1:0-3435 GCA_045635425.1 Ructibacterium sp.
CTTACGGATTGTTCTATATTGTAAGACTGGAACGGGATACGCAACTTCTGGTAGATGCTGTTGATTTTTGTATTCCTACTCAAGAATGCAGTTCTGCCACAGAGGAAAGCCCCTGTGCATTATTCAATGACATTCGTTTCCCCATTGACGAATTTTTCCCGCCTCAGAAGAAGGGCGATTGTAACTGTGGTTGCAAATAATTGCAGAAATAAAAAAAGAGTCATACGACATAAGTCGTATGACTCTTTTGCTTGCTTAATAAATGATTCGACGACCACCGGCAAAGCGCTTGCCGTGATAAGTGTCATCAGCGATGCTGACGATTTTAACAACGTCGCCGGTACGGGGTGCATGAATCATCATGCCATCACCAACGTAGAGACCGATATGGCCAACGTAACTACCACCGATGCTGCTGTAGAAACCAACCAAGTCACCGGGTGCCAAGTCTTCCTTGGCAATGGGGATACCATTTGTCATCTGGCTGGCTGCAACACGATGCAGGTCATAACCTAACTGCTTGTATACGTACTGAACAAGTCCGCTACAGTCAAAACCGCTGGGGGAAGAACCACCGTAAACATAGGGAACACCCAAGTACTGCATTGCAATGTCAATTGCAGCCTGACCACCGTCAGAAGAAATCTCAGGCATATTTCCTTCGTGAACAACAACGTAATCTGCGGATACATATCCTCTCAAACCGTCGCCTTTATAAGCCACGCATACCCAATCGGGACCGTTGGCGTTTTCTTCAATCCAATGTACCTTTACACGAGCACCCATAGATAAAGTAGTAAGAATGGGTGCGTCTATATCAGCGGATTCACGAACATTTAATACAGATGCGGTTACAACACAGTAACCATATGCTGCTTGCTGGGGGCCCTCAACCGCAGGGAGTTCTCCTGTTGCGGATACGGGCATTATAACAAAAGTAGATACTACGATGAATGCGCAGAGTGCTGCGATCATTCTCTTGATATTTCCTTTTTTAAAACTCAAAATAAAACCTCCAAAATTTTAGAAAAAACGTTATGCTTATTTTTCCCGAGTCGCCTCCTTCCAGCATACATTTGACGGAAATGTTTCTTGGTTTTCTAACAATTCCGAGACCCATTATACCTCGAAATGGTCAAAAAGTCAACCTTTGTGACCAAAAAGTAATGAAAAAACGTGGGTTTCCAAAATTTGGGAGCAGGTCAAAGTGCCGAAAAACGTAGGGTTCTTTAAAATATGAACAAATTGTTAACAATTTTGAAAAATTGAGAAAAAGTCCTGAAAACAGATGTTTTCGGGCAGGATTTAAGATGGTGAGATGAATTATTATTTTGACAAACGGAAGAGAATCTGTTATACTATAGAAGAAACTGAGGGTATATGCCCTGAATTGAAAGGATGATTGATTTTGGATACATTGCCTCCGCGATCGTTGCCGCCGGTATTGATTTTGATATTGGTGGTTGGATTTATTACCGCATTGGCAAAAGGCGCCTGCATCTCTGTGAATGATAAAAAATTAGAACAACTTTCAGAGAAAAACAGAAAGGCAAAGCGGTTACACAATTATTTGGAAAAGAAGTCTTCCGGATTAATTGGCGCGCTGTCGGCTCTGGAGTACCTGCTGGGATTCATATTTGCAGTTTTGTTGGTTGGTGGATACGGAAGTGCCTTTTATGGATTGTTAAATTCCATGGGAATGAAGAATGACGTTCTTTGTTATGCCGTCACGGGAATTGTATTTGGTCTTGGAATGACTTGGCTCTATATGATTCTTTGGAAGCAGGTTCCCGAACGGGTTGCCGGTAAGTATGCTGAGAAGTTGGCGGTTGTTTTCTCTTCTTACAGCATTACGGTTGCCGGAATCTGTAAACCGCTTCTTTGGATTCCTAACGGGATTTCCACTTTGTTGGCGTATTTGTTTGGTGTTCGTCCTCACGATATGGAGGAGGAAGTCACCGAGGAAGAAATTCGTATGCTGGTGGATATTGGTTCGGAAAGCGGTGCCATTGATGACGACGAAAAAGAGATGATTCATAACATCTTCGAACTGGATGATAAGCCTATCGAGGATATTATGACCCATCGGAAGGAAGTATGTATTCTTTGGATAGAGGACACCATTGAAACATGGCAAAAGTACATTGATGAAACAGCGCATACCCGTTACTTGGTCTGCGACGAAGATATTGACAATGTCATCGGTACGGTGAACAGTCGGGACTTTTATCGGTTTGTCTTAAACGGCGGACAAAAAGGTTCTCTGCGGAGTATTTTGCGGGATCCCTACTTTGTTCCCGGAAGTATGAAGGCGGACGAGTTATTCTCTCGTATGCAACAGAAGAACACCCACATGGTTGTGGTGACCGATGAGTATGGCGGTTTTCAGGGGATTGTTACCCAGAAGGATTTGCTGGCGGAAATCGTAGGTGAACTTTACAGTGAGGACGAGGAACCGGAGCAGGATTTGGATATTGTTTGCCTGGATGAAAATACTTGGAAAATCAAAGGTTCTGCAGAAATTGAAGAAGTGGAAGAAGAACTTAAGATTACCATTCCCGAAGGGGATTACAATACCTTTGCAGGTTTGATTTTGGATGCCATTGAGACCTTGCCTGAGGATGGCGAGACGGTGGAAACGGAAATCGGAGATTTGCAGATTAAGGTTACCTCGGTGGTGGAACATCGAATCGATGAAGCGGTGGTTTGTAAAAAACGCGAGGTAGAGGAAGAGCAGGAGAAATAGAAAAGACGCCGTACCTGCTCAGGGTGCGGCGTTTTCAAAAGGAGTAGGAAATGAAACGAGGATTGGTCTTAGAGGGTGGTGCCATGCGAGGTCTCTTTACGGCAGGAGTGTTGGACGTCCTGATGGAAGAGAATATCACCTTTGACGGATTGATTGGTGTTTCTGCCGGTGCGGCATTTGGTTGCAGTTTTAAATCGGGGCAGATTGGGCGGTCACTTCGTTATAATAAGCGATTCTGCAAGGATAAGCGTTATTGCAGTTTTTGGTCTTTGTTAACCACCGGGGATATGTACGGAGCGGATTTTTGCTATCGGAAACTTCCGGAGGAATTGGATATCTTTGATAATGATGCCTTCGAGAAAAACCCCATGGATTTTTATGTGGTGACAAGTGATATCGAAACCGGCAAGCCTGCCTACAGAAACTGCAATCAAGGAGGAGAGGATCTTCTTTTATGGCTTCGCGCTTCTGCGTCCATGCCTTTGGTTTCCCGAATCGTGGAAGTGGGAGACAAAAAGATGTTGGATGGCGGTATCTGTGATTCCATTCCCTTGGAGGCTATGGAAGGATTTGGGTATGAGAAAAATCTGGTAGTGGTGACACAACCGGCAGATTATCGGAAAAAACCAAACCAATTAATGCCTTTGATTCGGTGGGTGTTCCGAAAATATCCCAATATGATTCGGGCT
>JAZRCD010000063.1:0-6736 GCA_045635425.1 Ructibacterium sp.
TTGCATTTTTTAAATTATCTATTTCCGCGCATAAAACATTCTCATATAACTCTAAAATGTTTCCGTCTTCATCAAAAAAATGTGTTGAAATATCCCCGATTGCAGAGGTGCATTTATGGCTATATCCAAAAACTTTGCCAAACGTTTGAATAATTTCTCTGTTTCCTATTCCTACAATGGCAACATCAATATCATTCCATAAAGCACAAAGGCTTTTATGGTAAGAGGTTTTCTTTAACAGTTCGCAATCATCAATAGAATCAGGACGATAGGGAAACCATGCGTATTTTACCTTAGCACCTATTTTGTCAGCAAAACTTCTTGCCAGTTCATTGGATAGAAAATACGACTGTTCCTGATCTGTGGCACCAAAAAGCGGAAAAACAATATTATCAGGCGTGTTGATGTGGCTAAATTCAGAAATAAGCCTTTGAATGGTGCGACCCCAGGAGATTGCAATTTTCTGATTACCTTTTCCTATGATAGACCTGATATAATCCATTGCTTTTTTAACAGTCATGATCTGGCAAAGTTCCTCGTCAGCATTACTCACTTCACAAACAACTGCATTTCTGATGTTAAACTTGTCGCAAATTTTTTGCTCAAGTTCCCTGCAATCAATCTCCGGATTGTGAATTTTAATCTCAACGATTCTTTCTTTTATTGCATCATTCAGCAATTTAGATACGGTTTGTCTTGATAAATTCATAACCTTAGCAATTTCATTTTGAGTATATTTTTTTTCATAATATAAAATTGCCGCTTCCTGCATCTGTTTTTTCTGTGTATCCATGCTAATCACCTTTACTTTGTTTTTATTATTATGACATATTTTTAGCTTTTAGTCAATATTTAACATTTGTCATTGACAAATGTTAAATATTTTGATATGCTAGATGCATCACGTAAACAAAGGAGCAACGAATATGTTAGTTACAATGAAAGAAATGCTTGCAGATGCAAAGAAAAATCATTATGCAATTCCTGCATTTGATGTAAGCAATTATGAAATGATGAAAGCAATTTTGGAAACTTGCGAGGAAGAAAAATCACCTGCTCTGCTCATGACCCTGGGGGTAGACACAGAAGGCAGAAATCTCCAGCTTCTTTCCTCTATGATCAACGGTGCTTCCAACTATTTTAAGATTCCCATTTGCCTTCACATGGATCACGCCACCGATATTGACTTCATAAAATACGGTTGCGATAACGGATACAGTTCTGTTATGTACGATGGTTCTGTGCTTCCCTTTAACGAAAACGCAAAGAATACCGCTATGGTTACGGAATATGCTCACAAAAAAGGCATTACTGTTGAGGCTGAGCTTGGACACGTAGGTAACGCAAGCGTGGGAAGTATTAGTGAAACGGGAACTGACACCGACCCCGGAGAAAGCCTTACTGTACCGGAAGAGGTTACAAAATTCATAGAAATTACCGATGTGGATGCACTGGCAGTTGCTATCGGCACATCACACGGAGTATATCAAAAAACACCCGAACTCAGAATCGACAGACTTGATGAGATTACCGCTGTTTGCGACAGACCCCTTGTCCTTCATGGCGGGAGCGGAACTCCCGATGACCAGATGCAAAACGCAATTCATCACGGAATTACAAAAATAAACATTTATTCCGATGTTCTTTATGCTCTTAATCAGGGACTTAAGAATTATTTAAACACTATGACAAATCCCTCAACATGGCCTTTCCTTGTGTATGAGGATGCTATAAAGATGATGAAAGAAGTTGTGCGCGAAAAGCTTAGAACCTTTGGTAGCGCAGGAAGGATATAAGGTGATATTATGAAAACAAGAGCAGCCCGTCTTTACGGCGCTAACGATGCACGGCTGGAAGAATTTGAACTTCGTCCCATAACATCAGGCGAACTTTTAATTAAAATTATTTCAGACAGCGTGTGTATGTCTACCCACAAAACAATTATGCAGGGCAAAAATCATTTAAGAGTCCCTGATAATGTAGCAGAGCATCCAATTATCCTGGGACACGAATTTTGTGCAGAAGTTGTTGAAGTGGGTGACAAATGGAAAAACGAATTTTCTGTTGGGGATAAGGTGGCTATGCCTCCCGTTCTATCCTATCTTGGCGGATATGAGACGGTAGGATATACCTTCCAGGATATTGGCGGGGTATCTACCTACTCCATTGTTTATGAGCATATCCTTGATAACAACTACTTAATAAAATTAAACAGCGATTCCTATTTTAATGGCTCCCTGATTGAACCTGCATCTTGCGTGATAAGAGGATACAAAGCCAGCTTGCACCTTGACCAAAATCTTGAACCTGTCAGCGGTATCAAACCGGGTGGAAAGGTTGCCATTCTTGCCGGTTGTGGTCCTATGGGCCTTGTTGCCATTGATATTGCTCTTCATGGAGATGTCAAGCCATCTATGGTAGTCGTAACCGACCTTGACAAAGCAAGACTTGATCGTGCCGCTTCTATTTTCTCTGTTGAAAAAGCGCGGGAAGATGGAATCGAACTTGTATTCGCCGCAACATCCGACAAGGATGAACTTATGAGAATTTCCGGTGGGACAGGCTTTGACGACGTCTTTGTATATGCTCCTGTTTCCGCAGTGGTTGAACTTGGCGATGCTATCTTAGGCTTTGACGGATGCCTGAATTTCTTCGCAGGTCCTCTTGACAAAAACTTCAGTGCTAACTTTAATTTTTACAAGGTTCACTATGACCAGCATCATGTAAGCGGAACAAGCGGAAGTGTGCCGGAAGATATGAGAGACATTGTTAAACTGATCGGTGAAAATCGCCTTGACCCATCGGTTATGATAACCCATATCGGCGGTATTGATGCTGCAATTGATACAACCATAAATCTTCCCAACATCCCGGGCGGCAAAAAACTTATCTATACACACATTGATCTTCCTCTTACCGCACTTGCCGACTTCGAAGAACTCGGTAAGAACGATGATCGGTTTAAGGTTCTTGACAAGATAGTAAAAGAAAACAATGGATTATGGTGTACGGAAGCAGAAAAATATTTATTACAAAACTTCTAATAAACGAAAAAACCTTGGAAATTTTCCAAGGTTTTTGTTTATTCCAATTTTGTTATTCCTTGCTATCCACATATCAAATCAAGGATAAAATCTACACCTCGTCCACCGCAAGCGGTCCCTCTGTCTTGGCTCTCGCCTCGGGCAGCGGTGGACGATTGCCACCGGCAATCACCGCCCTCAAGGGGAAGGCTTTCCTATATTTCCCTTTTCACATAACTTTCATAACCGAAAATAACATTAACCGCAGACCGAGATATCCCTTAGTTCTTTTTGGTTAATCCGATTGCAACAAGGGAACTCACACAAAGAAAATACGGATAAAACAGTTTCGGTATAATCTCAAGTGCAGAAATCTGCACACCCAATGCCGAAACCGCTGAAATTGCCACAAGCATCTGTGCACCATAGGGCAAGATTGCCTGGAACACGCAAGAAAATGTGTCAAGTATTGATGCCGATTTTTTGGGAGAAATATCGTAATCCTTTGCAATTTCGTTTGCGATGGGATTTGCCATAACAATTGCAACTGTATTATTTGCAGTAGCGATATCCAGTACACCTACAAGAAGTCCCATACCAATCTGGCCTGCCTTTTTACCACGAAATACCTTTTTAATTCCTGCAAGAAGGGCTTCAAATCCGCCATATTCACGGATGAGTGCACATATTGCGGAAACCAGAATGGTAACCACGATTGTTTCAAACATTCCCGAAGCCCCTGCTCCCATATTGGAAAGAAGCGTCGTAAACCGGGTGCTTCCCGTAATGAGCATGATTGCAGAACCTGACACGATACCGATCAGCAGTACCACAAAAACATTTACTCCAAGAATGCCACCAAGAAGAACGAGTATGTATGGTATCAACTGTACAAGGTTGTAGTCATTGATAACAGCGCCTTCAATTTTGGTATTAAAGGAAAGCGCAAGAATTACTATCAGCGTAATTATTGCGGCAGGTAGCGCAATAAAAAAGTTTTCTTTGAACTTGTCCTTCATTTTGCAACCTTGTCCGTTACAAGCGGCAATGGTTGTGTCGGAAATGAAAGAGAGATTATCACCAAACATGGAACCGCCGATAACCGTCGCTACAGAAAGGGCTATATCAAATCCCGATGCTTTGGCTACAGCAACTGCAATCGGTGTTAAGAGGGTAATTGTACCTACCGATGTACCCATTGCCAGCGACACAAAACTGCTTACCACAAAAAGAACCAATACCGAATACCGGGGAGGTATCACAGACAGCATAAAGTAGGCTACACTCTCCGCACTTTCCCTTCCTACGACACCCACAAAAATTCCTGCTTCAAGGAATATGAGTATCATTGTGAATATGTTTTTATCACCAACACCATTTCCCATGATTTCAAGTTTTTTATCCGGAGACAGTGTTCTGTTTTGAAGACATGCTACCATAAGTGCTGTCAAAAATGCCACAACAATGGGGATATTATAAAATCCCATTGGGATTTTCATAACATATTCGAATAAAATCCCCAGTCCTAAATATAAAATCAAAAATACTCCTATAGGAAGAAGTGCTATAACATTCCCTTTTTTCATGTGTTTTCTCCTTTTGTTATAGTGATTCGTATTAAGTCAGGACGAAAAAATCACTTTTTATCTGTTTCCTTCAAATAATCCTCAACAAGTGCATCTTGTATTTTTCTCAAAAGTTCGGGAGCCTTTCCACCCACAGGTATACCGTCAATATGCGTTGCAACGATACAAAAGTTCGAACTTGATGAAAGCATTACCTCATCGGCATTCATTAAAAATTCAAGCGAATAGGGGGTTTCGTTAACAGGAATGCCTAATTGGTTACACACTTTAATCATGTTTTTTCTTGCAATACCCGGCAGGACTAAGTTATCAAGCGGTGCAGTATATACAGCGCCATCCTTAATGCAATGAACATTTGTATGCGCACCCTCTGTTACTCTGTTTTTTATCCCATCGGCTTCTTTTCTGTACAATACACATTCTTCTGCTCCTGCTCTCTTTGCCGCTTCGGAAGCAAGCACATTAGGCAAAAGACAAAGCGTTTTTATATTGCACATATAAAATCGTATATCCTCATAGGAGATCAATTTATCTCTGCGATAGATATCCGCCAACTTTCTCGGCGTAACCGTTACCCAGAGATTTGCTTTCGTTTTCGAAGGGAAGATGTGATTACGCGGAATATTTGCACCTCTTGTAATCTGCCAATACAAAAACGTTTCACCATTTGTCTCACTTGTATCAACTTTTGAAACGAGATCCTTAAGCAAATCTTTCAACTCATCCTTCGTATACGGAATCTCTATTTCAACCATAGAAGCAGAATTGAAGAACCGATCAATATGATCGTCAAGACAATAAATAACGCCGTTTCTTGTTGCCGTTGCATCATAGACCCCATCACCGAACCAACAAACTCGATCGCTCATTGGCACCGTCATATTCTCTATCAAATCATATGTTCCATTGTAATAACCAAGGTTTTTCATCTTTTCCACCCTTAAATCACCCTTCTTTTGTTTGTCAAATTTCAATACCTTTTTAACGCTATCTCAAATTCAGGAATAAGAACCCACACCGCCTCTCGCTGAACCATCACAAAGATTCGCTCCGAATCATCACAGGCAGGTTCAAAAGATAAATTGGCTCGGACGGAACCGCCTCTCTTTTTATTTTCCCATTCCTCTTGCGGTAATAAGCAACCGACCTACTACCTTGTCATCTTCTATGAGATAGATTTTGTCATGAAGATTTACCGTGGAGCAACAATGCCCCGGAATCAATTTCACCTTATCTCCAATGGCAAGGGGGTTGGTCAGTCCATGAAGTTGAAAATGCTCCTCGCTTGCCACGATCTCCTTGGCAGAATTATTACAAATACCGGGCATCCCCTGGTCTACGCCACAGGTTTTGACTCCGGCATCCACCACCGTAAGACCATCCTTGCAGCTGACAACGGTGGAAAGTACAAACAGAGAGTTCTGAAACGGAACATCAAGTTCCGCATAGGTATCATCCATAAACAAATAACTTCCTGCCTGCAACTCGTTGTATACGCTATCTATCTTTAACTTAGCGGTTCCGGTACTTCCCCCGGAAACAATCCCCACACTCACGCCATTTTCCTTGAGAAAATCCAGAAGTTCCTTGAGCTTTGCAAAATTGCTTTGGGTTACCGCCATTCTTTCTTCCAAATCCACCATATGCGATGCGTGTCCTGCATAGGCCTGGATTCCATCGAATACAAGATTATCGCTTTTTTCTATTTCCCGAGCAAGTTCCAGAACTTCCTCCTTGGTATCAACGCCGCACCGCTTCATACCGATTTCAAACTCAATCAGACAATGGATGGTAGTACCTGCGCCCAATGCCGCCTCAGAGAGTGCCTGAACATTATTTTTGTCGTCTACACAAACAGTAAGGCGACAACATCCCGCCAAATCGGCAAGTCTCCGTATTTTTTTGCTATCGGTAATTTGATTGGCAATGAGGATGTCCTCGATACCACAATCACAAAGATCCATAGCCTCGCTCAATTTTGCACAGGTCATACCCTTGGCACCATTTGCAATCTGAAACCTTGCAAGATCCCCGCACTTGTGGGATTTGTAGTGAGGGCGAAGTTTGAGATTTGTCCCCTTTATAAGGTCATTCATGGCGTTCATATTTTCCATTAAAATCTTCTTA
>JAZRCD010000064.1:0-5727 GCA_045635425.1 Ructibacterium sp.
GGAACTGACCGAGCATAATCTGGTTCCTGAGGAATGGGGCGGTGACACCATTTGTGTTGAGGTTTCTGCAAAGCAGGGAACCAACATTGACCAGCTTCTGGAAATGGTTCTCTTGGTTGCAGAAATGAAGGAACTGAAAGCGAATCCCGATCGTGCCGCAAAGGGTACGGTTATCGAGGCACAGCTGGATAAGGGCAGAGGTCCCGTGGCCACCGTTCTGGTTCAGAACGGTACCCTTCGTTCCGGTGATATTGTGGTTGCCGGTATGGCGGTTGGTCGTGTTCGTGCCATGAACGATGATAAGGGTAAGGCGGTGAAGAAGGCAGGTCCTTCTATCCCCGTTGAGATTCTTGGCCTTTCTGAAGTTCCCGAGGGCGGTGATACCTTCTATGCAGTAGAGGATGAGCGGAAAGCTCGTGATGTAGTAGAAGCAAGAAAGTTCAAGGCAAAGCAGGAGAAACAGAAGGCGGCAACTGCCGTATCTTTGGATAACCTCTTCGAGCAGATTGAAGCAGGCAAGATGAAAGACCTTAATGTTATTGTCAAGGCAGACGTACAGGGTAGCGTGGAGGCAGTTCGTCAGTCCTTAGAACGGATTTCCAATGAGGAAGTTCGGGTTAAGGTAATTCATGGCGCAGTAGGTGCGGTAACAGAATCTGACGTTATGTTGGCAAGTGCATCCAATGCAATTATTGTCGGCTTTAACGTTCGTCCCGTGGCAGGTGTGCCTGAGGCGGCTGAGGATGCCAATGTGGATATTCGTCTCTATCGTGTTATCTATGATGCTATTGAGGATATCGAAAAGGCAATCAAGGGTATGTTAGAGCCCACCTTCCGTGAGGCGGTTATCGGTCACGTGGAAATCCGTACCACCTTTAAGGTTTCCGGTATCGGTACCATCGGTGGTGCTTATGTACTGGATGGTAAGATTTTAAGAAGCAGTCAGGTTCGTGTGGTTCGTGACGGCATCGTAATCCACGAAGGTCTCTTAGGTTCCCTGAAGCGGTTTAAGGATGATGTGAAGGAAGTTAATTCCGGCTACGAGTGTGGTTTGAGCATCGACAAGTACAACGACATCAAAGAAGGAGATATCGTTGAGGTTTATGTCATGGAGCAGGTGGAGGTATAATCCCCTGTTTGTGGAGGTAATATGGCAAATTACAGTAGAATTGATCGGATTTCCGAGGAGGTCAAGCGTGAACTCAGCGGAGTAATCCGTGACCTGAAAGACCCGCGGCTTTCCACCATGGTTTCGGTGGTGGCCGTACGGGTTACCAAGGACTTGAAGTTCGCCAAGGCGTACATCAGCGTTCTTGGAAACGAATCGGCACAAAAGGATGCCATTGCGGCTCTCAAGAGTGCCGGTGGATTTGTGCGCCGTGAAATCGGCAGACGGTTGAACCTGCGGAATACCCCTGAGTTCACCTTCGAGTTGGATGACTCCATTGCATATGGTGCACACATCAATGAGATTTTAAAGGATCTGTAAGAGGAGGAATCGTTATGTTTGAACAGATTATCCCCCTTTTGCAGAAGGCGGAGAAGGTTGGGATTTTTGCCCACGAGAACCCGGACGGGGATGCGCTGGGCAGTTCCTATTCTTTGAAACTGATTCTGGAGAAACTGGGTAAAAAAGCGCAGGTTTATCCTACCGCAAAACCGGATCGGCAGGCATACAGCATTGTGCGTGGAAAGGCGGATGCAGATGTTTCCCTGCAGGATTGCGATTTGCTGGTAGCGGTGGATTGTGCGGCGGCGGATCGGTTGGGCGTTCACGAGGAATTCTTTGTGAACCATCCAAATACCATTGCCATTGACCATCATATCACCCATGGAGCTTATGCCAAAGCCACTGTGGTGGAGGGTTGCTCCTCCTGTTGTGAACTGATGTACGGGCTCTATACCGAAATGGGAGTTTTGATTACAGAGGATGTGGCCCATAACATCTATATGGGTATGGTTTGTGATACCGGCCGGTTTCAGTTCCCTGATGTAACCTCCAATACCCTGCGGGTAGCGGCGGAGTTGATTGAGTTGGGTGCGGATTTTTCGGATATATCCAAGGCAATCTTTGACACCAAGACCAAGGAATATTACGATCTGATGCAGACGGCACTGAACCGCCTTCTCTACTTCGAGGATGGCAAGGTATGTGCGCTGTATCTTGCTATGGATGATTTCGAGAAGGCAGGAATCGACGATGCCGGTGCAGCCGGAATTGTTACCATGCCTTCCAGTATTGACGGCGTTGAGGTTGGTATCTATATTCGGGAGCGGGAAAAGGGAAATTACAAAGTGAGCCTTCGTTCCCCCAAGACGGTGGATGTTTCCAAGGTTGCCATGGCGTTGGGTGGCGGCGGTCATGTTCGTGCCAGCGGTTATAGTGTCCAAGGAAAGAACCTTCACGAGATGCTGGACGAAGTTCTGGTAGAAATCAAAAAGCAGTTAAGCGGTGATGGGGTATGAACGGAATTGTAATTATCAACAAGGAAAAGGGTTACACCTCCTTTGATGTGGTGGCGTGCCTGAGACGGATTCTGTCCACCCGAAAAATCGGACATACCGGAACATTAGATCCGGATGCAGTGGGAGTGCTCCCTGTCTGTGTGGGGTCTGCCACCAAGGCGGTAGATTTGCTCACCGCATCAAAAAAGGAATACATCGCCACGGTGCAACTGGGAAGTGAAACGGATACCCAGGACGCATCGGGCAAGGTGCTTCGCACCGCAGAGGTAACCGTGACCGAAGAGGATATTCGTAAGGTGGCGGAAGAGTTTGTGGGAGAGATTGACCAGATTCCCCCCATGTATTCTGCCATCAAGCAGGATGGAAAAAAGCTTTATGAACTTGCCCGTGAGGGAAAGACCGTGGAGCGGAAACCCAGAGCGGTTACCATTTATGAAATTGAGATTTTGGATTTGGATATGGAACATCATCGATTTTCCATGCGTGTGGCTTGCTCCAAAGGAACTTACATCCGTACCCTATGTCAGGATATGGGTGAGACCTTGGGATGCTATGCCCATATGGCGGAACTTTGCCGAACCAAAACAGGACCTTTTTGTTTGGAAGATGCCCTGACATTACAAGAGGTGGAGGCAAAGATGGAGGAAGGAGACAGCTCTTTCCTGATGGCTACCGATGGGGTGTTTGGGGAATTTCCTGCCCTGAACCTGAATCCCAAAGAGGCAGAGATGGTGCGACATGGTGTACAGATTCGTGCTAAGGGCTTCCCGGAAGGGAGTCGGGCAAGAATGTATGATCCAACCGGTGAGTTTTTGGCGGTTTCGGTGGTTCGGGACAGCCGGTGGAAACTGGAAAAGACCTTCTTCGGAGGATAAGAAAAAAATGAAGATTTTTTATTCAGAAAATGAGAAAAATCTCCGGGAGCTGCAGGGACAGTTCTCTCATACCGCCGTTGCGTTGGGAAGTTTTGATGCGGTTCATGTGGGGCATCAGGCAATCCTTTGTCGGGCGGTGGAAACCGCCAAGGCAGAGGGATTGACCTCGGTGGTTTTCTTTTTTGTGAACCAACCCAAAGAGGTGCTTTGCGGTGAGAAGATTCCCTATGTAAATACCCTGAGGCGACGGCTTGCGGTCTTTGAGGAACTGGGAGTGGATATTGCCGTTGCTCAGACAGTAACATCGGAGTTTTTACAAACCTCATCGGAGCAGTTTGTGGAAGAATACCTGAAAAATATCTTGGATGCAGACTTTTTGGCGGTAGGTTTTAACTATCGGTTTGGAAGGGGCGGCAAAGGGGATGCCAAATTGTTGAAAGGTTTGGGTGAACCCTTGGGAATCCGTGTTTGTGAGGTTCCTTGTGTAACCCATGGGGGCGAAACCGTTTCCAGTACCCGTATCCGTCTCCTGCTTTCTCAGGGAATGATGGAAGAAGCCAACGCCTGCTTGGGCAGAGGTTACACGCTTGCAGGGATGGTAGTAGAGGGAAACCATCAGGGGAAAGAGTTGGGAATCCCTACGGCAAATTTAGAGTTTCCGGAGAATCTGCTTCTGCCTCAGGAGGGTGTCTACCTGACCGAAACCAAGGTGGAAGAGATTTGGGTTCCGTCGATAACCAACGTGGGCGGAAAGCCATCGGTGGAGAGAAACCATCCCGGAATCGAAACTCATCTGCTGGATTTTGACAAGAATTTGTACGGCACCGAGATTGAGGTTCGGTTCCATCGAAAGATTCGGGAAATTGTGAAATTCTCGGATTTGGAACAATTGAAGGAACAACTGAGACAGGATGTTCAATCCGCCAAAGAATATTTCGGAAAATAAAAAGCACCCGAGAAAGGTGCTTTTTTATTATTAAGTGTAAAAATGTATTTTTTAATCTTTAAAATGTATTATTTGTTCCAATTCATAGGATTGAATTTACAAATGTCCGTTTTTGTGATACACTTTGCACAACAAATACATAGGAGGTTATGGTATGGCAATTCCTGTTCCTGCAAAATATATTGCAGACTTTGAAAATTTAGGTTTTGGTATGTTTGTTCATTGGGGTCTTTATTCTCAAATGGGTCAGGGTGAGTGGATTTTCACCCATGCCCGTCAGTATTATGGAACCACATGGGAAGATTACAAGAAGTTAAAGGATACCTTTACTGCAGAAGATTTTAATGCAGAAGAATTGGTATTGATGGCGAAATCGGCAGGATGTAAATACATTACCCTGACCACCCGTCATCACGAAGGTTTCTCCTTGTATGACACCTGCGGCCTGAACGACTTTGATGCGCCCCACAGCCCGGCAAAGAGAGATTTGATTCGGGAGTTTGTGGACGCCTGCAACAAGCACGATATCAAACCCTTTTTCTATCATACAACCCTTGACTGGAGCCAGAAATCCTTTGAAGAGGATTTTGATTCCTATCTGGAATACCTGAGAAAGAGCGTAGAAATTCTCTGTAAGAACTACGGAAAAATCGGTGGTCTTTGGTTTGACGGTAACTGGAGTAAGCGTGGTGCGGATTGGAAAGAGGATGAACTCTATGCAACCATTCGTAAGTATCAGCCGGAGGCAATGATTATCAACAACACCGGTCTTGGTAACGAGGGTGCTTTGGGTCATCCGGAACTGGATTCCGTAACCTTTGAGCAGGGAAAGCCTTCTCCCATGAATCGGGAAGGAATGCCCAAATATATTGCGGCAGAAATGTGCTATACCATCAATGACCATTGGGGTATCGGTACCAACGACTTTAACTACAAATCCCCCAAGGAATTGATTGAGGCTCTCTGTAACTGCCGAAAAGTAGGTGCCAACTTGCTTCTGAATATCGGCCCGACTGCCCAAGGCGGCATTGATCCCTTCCAGAGAGAACTGTTCCGCATCGTTGGTAAGTGGGTTGAGATTTACGGAGAGGCAATCTATACCACCAAGCCCTATCCTGCCTATGCAGAACACGGTAACTTCGTGTTAAAGGGTGATGATGCACTCTATCTCTTCTATTTTGACCTTGGTCGCAGAGGTAGTGCCAACGTAGTTGCCAAAGGTAAGAAGACTTATCACGGCGCAACCTGCTTTGGTAATATCAAAGAGAAAATCTCATCCGTGAAGTGGTTGGATGATGGAGAAGAACTGGAGTTCAGCCAGTTGGGCGATGACCTGTTGATTCATACAACCGGTTATCATTACGGACATTCTACCTGTGTTCGTGTAGCAAAAGCAATGATTGAGAAGTAAGAAAAAGCACCCAATTGGGTGCTTTTTCT
>JAZRCD010000065.1:0-1905 GCA_045635425.1 Ructibacterium sp.
CAGGAACTCTGTTCCCTACCCATGGAAGACTTTCTATTATGTTTACCTTTCACAATCCCACCAATCACCCTCTTTCGCCCACCTACTTCTTTCCTCTTCCCAAGGATGCATCCATTACAGGAATGCAGATTCTGACCAAGGAGAAAACACTGGTTCGGGCAGAAATTATCCCCACATCCAATCTTGAACTTCGCACAGACGGATTTCGATTGATGCAATTAGATACACAACTTTATTCCCTTACATGGGAATGCCTCCCGTCCGGAGACACCTGCACCATTATACTGGACTGTTTATTCCATCTGCTCCCTCAAAAGGGAATCTGCAGAATGGTTCTTCCTTTCGGGCTCCCTTCAGATCCCTATAACACCACTGCACCGTGTCCTGTCAATCTTGATCTGGTATTGAAGAACCTGACCCCGGTAACTCTCTCGCCCTATGATAGCTTTGATCCCGACACAGGCAACTTTTCATCCACTGCACAGACCGGTTGTGACTTTATTCTGGATCTTTCGGTGTCTGATTCCGATTCCTGCGGATTTCTGCAAGAGGAGTTCGGCAAAGGTTGTGGCTTTGCAAGGCTATCTTTCCCCACAGACCTTCTTGACCACCAAACAACCAAGCACAATGTTCTTTTTCTGCTTGACCTAAGCCACACAACATCTTTGCAAGACGGAAATCGATTAAAGGAATTATTCTTTCGGGCAGTTTCTTCTCTGCCCAACGGAGTCTCAGCAAACTACATAACCAACGAAGGCGTACTCTCCTCCATCCACTCAAGGGACAACCTGTATCAGGAACTGCAATCCGTCCCTGTGGGAATAGGCGATACCGAAACACTTTTTCACTATGCCGCATCGCATCAATCTTCTGATGTTTTGACCTTACTGATTTCAGACGGGGCACATAAACCGTCGCTTGTGCCGGACTACCCCATAGTTCTTATGACTGCAGGGTCTGTCCGCCCCTCCGGGCTTTCTCATTTTCTATCCGCGAGACATCTTCACTTTTATCCCAAAGATAACCCGGAAAATATCCTTCCCGACTTACTCAGAGATCTTCTCTCCCCCATATCCTCTGTGGAAATCACTCCTGAGGGCGGTAATATCCGCGATTGTCTGTTATATGCTCCCGACACCACCTTATCTCATGGGTATTTAGACGTAGCCTTCTCCTATAGCGGCAAGACACCGCAGGGATTCACCTTTTGGCAGAACAAACAAAAGAAATTCACTTGTCCCATGCTTCACATCAGCAAGATGTCCCGTATGCCGGACGGCGCTCAATTATATGCCTTTATTAAAGTTCAAAACTTAACAACCTTGATGAAAAAAGCAAGTCCCGTTTCTTGCCGAACCATCAAAGCCGAACTGGCACAACTTCAAACAGAGTATGGTATTCTGGGATCAGAAACAGCTTTATCTATCCCATGCGACGGAGAAGAAGCTCTTGGCGTTCCCGTCGGTTTTCATCTGGCAACAGACAACCTTTATGTCTCCATTGACCGCCCCACCATCTTTGGAGACGGCGTTCGCACCCTTCCCAAAGAAGAAAAGGTACAACTTGCCGTTCGTTGCAGAAAGACGATTTATGATTCCATTCGGAGTAATGGCGCAATCCGTTCTCCTTTGGGCATTACCCCTCAAATGTCGGCAGAAGAAACCGCCCTTTCCTATCTGGCACTTCTTGCAGACGGAAAAACAGATGACACCATTCTCCATGATGCACTTTCCTATCTTTCTTCTGCGCCCAAAACGCCTTGGGATTTCTTTATCCACGGGGACGGAAGCAAAAAGACTTTACAAAAGTTGCTTCCCTCGTTACCCGATTTTGAAACACTCTTGGATTCTGCAGGCGAATCTTTGCCACTGATGACGGCATGCTATCTTCTCCTTTGGCTGTCTC
>JAZRCD010000066.1:0-7093 GCA_045635425.1 Ructibacterium sp.
CACTACGATTCCGCCCAAAGAAACTACAGCAACTTCGGTGACACCTGCACCCACATTAACAATCATACTTCCTCGTGGCTCCTTCACAGGAACACCGCAACCGATTGCTGCGGCCAAAGGTTGTTCAATCAAAAACACTTCCTTCGCACCTGCGTTCCGTGCCGCTTCCGTCACCGCACGACGCTCCACTTCGGTAATACCGCAAGGGATACAAATTACCGTACGAAGACGAAGCATGGTATTTTCTGCCGTCTTCTTAATCAAATACCGCAAAAGAGCCACCGTTCCTTGGTAACTGTTGATGACACCGTTACGAATAGGACGAACCAACTGGGTGCCCTCTGAGGTCTTACCCTGCATATCACTCGCCTCTGCACCGATAGCAATATATTGTCCACTCTTTTTATTTTTCACTACCATGGACGGTTCATTCAACACGATACCTTTTTTCTTTTCATAAACCAAGGTATTGGCCGTTCCCAAATCAATTCCGATATCCATAGTAAAGCTCCTTTCGTGTTATCTATTCGTTTGCTAAAAGTTCCACACCAAATGTTTCTTTTAACATTTTTCCCAATCTGCAGATAGGCAGGCCGACTACATTAAAATAATCGCCCTCAACACCCTCAATCAAAAGAGATCCAAGTTCCTGAATCCCATACGCTCCGGCTTTATCCATGGGCTCACCGGATTGAATGTATGCCGCAATCTCATCATCGTTCAATTCCTTGAACCGAACCTTGGTTGCCTCTGCAAAAGTTTTCTCCGTTTCTGTTTCGGTATCCAGCACGGCAACGCCGGTAAAAACTGTGTGCTTGTTCCCTGAAAGCGACCGAAGCATCCGAAAGGCATCCTCTTTATCTTCAGGCTTTCCAAGAACATTACCATCTAATACAACCACCGTATCTGCACCGATCACCAAAGCATCCTCACCTCTTGTTTTTGCCACGTTTTTTGCTTTGGTAAGAGCAAGACGCATAACCATATCCTCCGGCTTTTCTCCGGGAATTTTCACTTCTTCTGTATGATCTGCGCAGATGATCATATTCTGACAAAACCGCCCCAGAAGTTCTTTTCGTCTGGGAGATTGTGATGCTAAAATAATCTGTTTCATCCTTTGCTCCTTATCTTCCGGTAGAACCAAATCCACCACTTCCACGTTCTGTCTCATCCAAAGAATCAACAGGGATTAACTCTGCCTGCGGAACAGGCAAAAACACCAACTGTGCAATTCTGTCTCCGAAATGAATGGTGTATTCCTCCTGAGAAATATTGTGGACCGCCACCTTGATTTCTCCGGTATAATCACTATCTATAACCCCAACACAGTTGCACATGGAAATGCCCTTTTTAAAGGATAATCCGGATCGTGGAAATATAAATCCGCCATAACCTTCCGGAATCTGTATGGCAACACCGGTAGGGATTAACATTCTTCCGCCTGCAGGAACCGTAACCGCCTCCTCAACAGCCGCTGATAAATCCATTCCTGCACTTCCGGATGTTGCATACTCCGGCTTGGGTACTGCATCATTGAGATATTGAATCTTAACCTGCACGTTACTTCACTCCTTTATAATAGTGCAACCGGGTAAATTCTCCGTAAAATGCATTGCCAAATCCATATGTTTCGCATACCCGTTTGGTCTCTTCTGCTGATTCGATGGTAAATGCCAATCGACAATAAGAAACACCTGCACCACTTAATTCATCTGTTTTATCCCCCATATAAAGAGGTACTGTATTCAATATAACACTGCGACAACTGTTTCCGTCACGAATGATAGGAAACGCCTTACCCATTCGGTCAAACATCATTTTTGTGCCGTCACAGGGGCATTGCCGCATATTTTTAACCACACAATTTTCGGTAATCATCAAGGGAAGATATCCATACCCTAAAACCTCAGTGGGAAGTTCCCCTTGCAAATCTCGAATCTGTGCCAGATTCAGTTCCGCCGACAAGCATGCAACCGTTCCGCCAAAATTCTTCACTTCCTGCAAAGCAAGATGATTTGCCAAGTTGAGTCGATGTCCGCCCCAAATTTCTGACCGTCTGCTCAATGCAAAACCGCCAAGGTTTTCCACCCGAATTCCACCAAATCCCATTTTCATCAGCGTTTCTATCTGCATCTTCACATGATCCCATTGCTGATCTTTCAAAACCACGGGAGGATTCAGTAAAATCCGTTCCTTTTCTGCCATGTATTCGTCGGGATTTTCTGCCACCAAATGAAGGGGCACATCAATCTTTTCAAAAGGAAATCTGCACACCACATCAAACTGTTCTTTGGATGTGACAGACGCCGTTAACTTCATTTCCGTCTTTTGTGCATCTCGGTTCACATGGATAGGTTTTAAAGCGAACTCTTTTTTCGCTTCGGTGTGAATTCCATCCGCAAAGGCATCAAGACCATCTCGACGCAGACCGTTTACCAGTTTAACGGGAACAAAAGGCGTTCCTTGTATTTCCACTGTAATCTGCTTAAAAGCAAATCCCGTTCCGCCGGTTTTGTTCAATTGCTTACGGATATTTTCTTCATCAGGGACACCTTTTTGCGCCTTCTCAAGAGGCATGTCCCCACAAAGGATAATTTTCTTACCCATGCCGAAAATCTCAATCTTCGGCTTTTCTCCTTCTTTCAGGACCAAGTTACAGGACAACAGATTAGGCTTTCTGTCATATGGCTCAACCTCGGAAAGTTCTCCTTGTTTCTCATAAGGATTCTCAGGTTTGTCAAAAGCAAACATATGAGACCCTATTTTTTCTGTATAATAGCCATCAGTCAAACCTCCACGGAAAAAGACCCGATTCATTCGATATGCTTCTTCCTCTGTTGGTTTACGCATTTCATCGATACATCTGCGATAGGTTCCGATAACTGTCTTAATATAATCTGTCCCCTTCATGCGCCCTTCGATTTTTAACGAAGCAACACCCATTTCCTTTAATTCTGCAAGATGACTTGAAAGAGACATATCCAAAAGACTCAGGTAGGTTCCCTCTTTACCATCACCACAATGATAGGGCAAACGGCAGGGTTGAGCACACTTACCGCGATTTCCGCTTCTGCCGCCCAGCACACTACTCATCAGGCATTGTCCGGAATAACTCATACACATAGCGCCATGAACAAACACTTCAATTTCCACATGACAGCCATCTAAAATACGTTTCATCTCTTTTCCGGAAAGTTCTCTGGATAATACCACCCGACTGACACCGAGGTTTTCCAGTTCCTGAACACCGGCAAGGTTATGCACCGTCATCTGGGTACTCCCATGAATCGGCATTTGAGGACAAAGTTGTTTGATTCGACGTAAAACGCCTAAATCCTGAACAATTACTCCGTCCACTCCGGCATCTGCCAAAACGCCAAGAAACCGATCCAGTTCCGCAAGTTCCCGATCGGTTGTCATAGTATTCACAGTAACGTATGTTTTTACACCGCGAAGGCGACAGTAGGATGCAGCCTCGATAATTTCCTCATCCGAAAAATTATCCGCAAAACTGCGTGCACCAAATTGCTTTCCTGCAAAATACACTGCATCCGCACCATACTCTACCGCAGTCCTTAAACATTCCATGTTTCCGGCAGGTGCCAGTAGTTCCATGGTTCTACCCCCTGTTGTAACCGGTGCCCCCTACCGAACCATTACGGCGTACCGAGGACAGTTCGGTTTCCTTCTTTGCAAGTTCAATCTGGAGTTTGTGCACATCCTCCTTGAGTTTTTCTACCTCAAGACGTTTGCTTGCCAACTCCTCACCTTTGGTACCGGTTTCTTCTGCATAAGATTTCAGTTCGCTTCGAAGATTATCCAGTACTTCCTCGTTTTTCAGATACTCATCCGCAATGTTAATGGCGGCTAACACCGCTGTCATAGCGGTACTGAGTTGCTGATTCTGTTGCTGAATTTGAGCCATTTTCTTGTTCACGAGCAATGCAACTCTTTGAACATACTCCTCTGACTCATTGGTGACCAGCATGTACTCCACATTGTTGATTTTAACTTCTACACGTTTCTTATCCATGGCGTCCTCCTTGAATTAAGATTGAGATTCCATGATTCTTTTCTCTTCTAATTTTTTTGCGGTTTTTAAAATTCCAATTACCGTCTTGGCATCGGAAATCTCATTCCGCATTACCGCATCCAACGCCTCGACAAAGGGCATCTTAATCAAATCCAGATATTCATCCGGATCCGGATGGGCTTCTCCTTGATAAAGTTCTGTAGCAAGGTAGAGATGGGTTATCTCGTTGATGAAACCGGGAGACGGATGAAAACATCCCAAATACTCAAACTTTTTTGCACAGCATCCGGTTTCCTCTTCCAATTCTCTTTCACCGCATACGGCATGATGCTCACCCGGGTCAAGTTTTCCCGCAGGGATTTCCATGGTGACAGTTTCTAAGGGCTTTCTGTATTGCTTCACAAGAAGGATTTCCATATCCTCTGTCAAAGCAACCACACCTACACCACCGGGATGATCAACCAATTCTCGTTCCGCCAAGCTGCCATCCGGCATCTCAACCATATCAACCCTCAATTTCAAGACTCTACCCTTGAAAATATCCTTGGATGATACCGTTTTTTCTTCAAAAATCATATCTCTTCTCCTATCTGTCCCGATTCCCTAAAAACGCAGACAGACGGCCGACGAATGCCTCTCTTATTTTCTCAAAGAGCCGTTCGCCGGACGTCCGCTTGGGAGGGGGCTGAAAAAGCCCCCTCCTTCGTTGTCAAATTTACACAATACCCTGTGCCATCATAGCCTGAGCAACCTTCATGAAACCTGCAATATTTGCACCTGCAATCAGGTCATAGCCAAGGCCGAATTCTTCTGCAGTCTTAGCAGAAACGTCATGGATATTTACCATAATACCCTTCAGTTTTGCATCAACTTCTTCTGCAGACCAGCTGTAACGCATGGAGTTCTGAGACATCTCCAGAGCGGAAACTGCAACACCGCCGGCATTTACTGCCTTGGACGGGCCGATTACCAGTCCCTTATCCTTCAGCAAGGTAGTTGCCTCGTTGGTGGTGGGCATGTTTGCAACTTCGATGTAGTACTTCACGCCATTTGCAATGATCTGTTCTGCTTCCTTGATGCCAATCTCGTTCTGAGTTGCACAAGGCATGCAGATATCAACCTTAACGCCCCAGGGCTTCTCGCCTGCATGGAATTCACAACCGAACTTATCAGCGTAATCCTGTGCACGGTCACGACCGGAACTTCTCATTTCCAGCATGTAATCAATCTTCTCTTCGGTTACAACACCGTCGGGATCATATACATAACCATCAGGACCGGAAATGGTAACAACCTTACCACCCAGTTCTGCAACCTTCTTTGCAACACCCCATGCAACGTTACCGAAACCGGAGATTGCAACAGTCTTTCCCTCGAAGGTTTCGCCAAAGTGCTTCAGCACTTCGTTTGCATAGTATGTAGCACCAAAACCGGTTGCCTCAGGACGAATCAAAGATCCGCCATAGGGGATACCCTTACCGGTGAGAACACCGTTCTCCCAACAGCCCTTGATTCTCTTATACTGACCATAGAGGTAACCAATCTCTCTTGCGCCAACACCGATATCACCGGCAGGAACGTCCACATCAGGACCGATATGTCTGTAAAGTTCGGTCATAAAGGACTGACAGAATCTCATGATTTCGCCATCGCTCTTACCTCTGGGATCGAAGTCAGAACCACCCTTACCACCGCCGATAGGCAGGCTGGTCAAAGAGTTTTTGAAGGTCTGTTCGAAAGCCAGGAACTTCATGATGCTCAGACAAACGGTGGGGTGGAAACGCAGACCGCCCTTATAAGGACCGATTGCACTGTTGAACTGAACACGGAAACCACGGTTAATGTTGGTCTTTCCTGCATCGTCAACCCAGGGAACACGGAACTCGATAACGCGCTCCGGCTCTACCATTCTTTCTATCAATCCGGCTTTTTCAAATTCCGGATGCTTCTCCATAACAGGTTCCAAAGAGGAGAATACTTCCTCTACGGTCTGCAGGAACTCGGGCTCATTCTTATCCCGTGCCTGCACCTGTTCGAATACCTTCTTCAGATACTCATTCTTTAATGTCATAACAAACATCTCCTTTATATAAATTTAATTATTTTTCAGATAAATATTCATGCAGGGCTTTTGCCGCCTTCTTTCCGGCACCCATAGCAAGAATTACTGTGGCGGCACCGGTCACGGCATCACCACCGGCGTAAACTCCATCCAAAGAAGTCTTTCCGGTTTCCTCCTCTGCCACGATACATCCTCGAGCATTGGTAACCAGACCTTCTGTGGTATCTTTCATTAAGGGATTGGGGGTTTGACCAACCGCAACGATAACATCGTCAACATCCAGATAAAATTCTGAGTCGAGCTTTGCCACCGGTCGTCTTCTGCCGGATGCATCCGGCTCACCCAATTCCATTTCAACACATTTGATTTGCTTTACCCATCCGTTTTCATCCCCGATAATCTCCGTAGGATTACAGAGAAGTCGGAATTCGATTCCTTCTTCCTCCGCATGATGGATTTCTTCTAATCTTGCGGGCATTTCGTCTTTACTCCGACGATATACGATGGTTACCTGCTCAGCACCAAGGCGCTTTGCCGACCGAGCCGCATCCATCGCCACATTTCCGCCACCCACAACCACTACATTGTTGCCAAAATGGATGGGCGTATCATACTCAGGGAATCGATAGGCTTTCATCAGGTTGATACGTGTCAAAAACTCGTTGGCTGAATAAACGCCATTCAGGTTTTCTCCATCAATACCTAAGAAACCGGGAAGTCCGGCTCCCGTCCCGATAAAGATACCGTCAAATCCTTCTTCTTTTATCAATTCTTCAATGGAGAGTACCTTACCGATAACCATATCGGTCATAATGGTCACACCCATTGCCTTCAAGTTTTCTACTTCCTGATTTACAATTGTTTTTGGCAAACGGAATTCAGGAATACCATATACCAATACACCGCCTGCGGTGTGGAATGCCTCAAATACGGTCACCGCATATCCAAGTTTTGCAAGATCTCCCGCACAGGACAATCCTGCAGGACCGCCACCGATA
>JAZRCD010000067.1:0-3818 GCA_045635425.1 Ructibacterium sp.
GGGAGCTCTAATTGTCTTCCTAAGACCGCTTGGCCTCCGACTTAAACGCAGACTTATGGAACGTTTTGATCTTTCTGATAGACAAGCTCAAGCGATTTTGGATATGCGTCTTGCAAGACTGTCCGGTCTGGAACGGGAGAAGATTGAGAACGAATATAACGAGATTATGGCTCTCATTGCCCACCTGACCGAGGTTCTGGGCAACGAGCAGATGGTAAAGGATATTCTGAAAGAAGAAATCATTGCCATCCGCGACAAGTTCGGTGACGAGAGAAGAACCTCCATCGAACCTGCGGTAGACGATATTGATATTGAAGACCTGATTGAGGAAGAGGAGAACGTAGTGACCCTGACCCATCAGGGCTACATCAAGCGTTTAGCTGCCGACACCTATAAGAGCCAACGTCGTGGCGGTAAGGGTATCATCGGCATGCAGACCAAGGAGGAAGACTTTGTCTCCACCATGTTTGTTACCTCCACCCATGCACATATTCTCTTCTTTACCAATACAGGAAGAATGTATCGGATTAAGGCATACGAGATTCCTGAGGCAGGCAGAACCGCCAAGGGCACCGCTGTGGTAAACCTTTTGGCATTAGAGCCTGACGAAAAGATTTCGGCTGTTATCCCCATTCGTGAATACGAGGACGGCAAGTACCTGACCATGTGTACCAAGGCAGGCGTTGTGAAGAAGACCGACCTGATGGAATACAAAAACGCACCCAAGGCAGGTAAGATTGCTATCCGTCTGGATGAAGGCGACGAGTTGATGAAGGTTGCTCTGACTGACGGTACCAATGATATCTTTATCGGCACCTATCAAGGTAAGATGATTCGGTTCAACGAGGCAGACGTTCGTGATATGGGTCGTGTTTCCCGTGGTGTTCGCGGTATCAACTTAGAAGAAGGCGACTACGTTATCGGCATGAGCCTCTATCGCGAAGATGGCAAACTGCTGGTGGTTAGTGAAAATGGTTACGGTAAAAAGACCGAACTTTCCGAGTACAAGTGCCAGACCCGTGGCGGTAAGGGTACCTTCTCTTACAAGATTAGCGATGTGACAGGTAATGTTGCAGGTCTTCAGGTGGTATCTCCCAAGGACGACGTCATCCTGATTACCTCCGAGGGCGTTATCATCCGTATGGATACCGAGGACATCAGCACCTTCGGTCGTGTTACCAAGGGTGTTCGCCTCATGCGTCTTGCAGATGATGTGAAGGTTGTTACCGTTGCTTGTGTGGAGAAGGAAGAGGATTCCGAGGAGGTTGAGGGAACTACTCCCGATGCAACCCCTGAAACCGCAGATGCCGTAACCGCTGTGGATGCTCCTGCAGAAATCGAACCTGCACAGGAATAAGAGGATGCTGTTATGAAAAAATTACTTATGGTTTTCCTTGCCGCACTTCTTCTGGTTTCTGTTACCGCTTGCGGCAAAAAGGATGACTACCTTGAGACGGAGGATTTTCAGGAGTTTGAAGATTTTGAAGATGCCACCGTCTCCAATACGGATGTAGAAGAAGCTGAGGAACAACGGTTGGCAATGGATCGGTATCTCTCCTCGGTGGAGGATATGATTCAAAGTGATCCGGACAGGGCATCCGATATGCTGAAGGATCTTCCGGAGGGAGAAATTACAGCGGATCAGAAGCAGTGGATTGCAGAACTTAAAACCGCCATTGCTCAGCGGAAAGCAGAATTACAGAATACTTCGGACGAGGAGGATGTTTCTGAAGACACCTCCCTTTCCGATCAGGCAACAGATACAGAGGCACCGGTGCTTTCTCCCGAGAAGGCGGCGGAGTATTTGAAAAAGGCCTATCCCCAAGTGGAAGGGGATGTGGGAGATGCTCTCCTGCCTCAGTACAACGAAAATGGTGAACTTTACTACTCCATCGTCATGCAGATTGCAGAAGGAGAAATCAAAACAGTACATATTCTCCCTGATGGAACGGTAAGAGTCGCAGATTAATGCTACACCTGTGAGGGCTGTCATGAGAAAAATTTTAAGTCGGGTCCGCCGTGGTGTGGACGATTATCAAATGATTCAAGAAGGCGATCGTATTGCCGTCGGTGTTTCCGGCGGCAAGGATAGCCTGACTCTTCTTTGTGCCCTGGCCGCTCTGCGGCATTTTTATCCGAAAAAGTTTCAGGTGATGGGTATTTCTTTGGACATGGGTTTTCCCGGCAGTGACTATTCTCAGGTTGCCGAATTATGTCGGAAGCTTGATGTGGAATACCATGTGAAAAAGACGGATATTGCAGAGATTATCTTTGATGTTCGGCAGGAGAAAAACCCCTGCTCTCTTTGTGCCAAGATGCGCCGCGGCGGTGTCAACGACATGGCTGTAGAGCATGGTTGCAACAAGGTTGCTTTGGGACATCATAACGAAGATGTTTTGGAAACCTTTTTCTTGTCGCTCTTTTACGAGGGTCGGCTCAACTGTTTCTCTCCCAACACCTATCTGTCCCGACGGGATATTCATGTAATTCGGCCTATGATTTATGTTCCGGAGGGGGATATTAAGGGTTTTGCCAAGAGAGAGAATCTTCCCATTGTTCATAACCCCTGTCCCATGGACGGTGTGTCCAAACGTCAGGATATGAAGGAATTTATTGCCGAGAGAACCAAGACAGATAAATTTTTCAAGACCAAAATGATGCATGCAATCCAGACGGGAATTCCCACTTGGATTCGGGAGGGAGCAGATGAGTGATATGAGATTCTTCTCCTTTGTGGTTCATGATATAAAGGCTCGGTTTTCCGGGTCTCGGTGGGGCTTTTTATGGGCTTTGGCAAATCCTGCCGTTACCATTGGGATTTATTGGTTTGTTTATACGGTTGCCCTTCAGGGCCATGATATGGAGGGTGTTCCTTACCTCCATTTTTTAATTGCAGGAATCCTTCCCTGGTTCTTTTTTGCGGAGGGCTTGACCCTGACCACCTCTGTCTATCGGGATTATAGTTTCTTGGTTCGAAACATTCGGTTTCCCTTGGAACATCTACCCTCTGTTCGGGTTACGGGAGCCTTATTTCTGCATATTGTTCTTCTTATCCTTGCCTATGGGGTACTGATTCTATGCGGTGCATCCGTTGACTTGGCGCAACTTTGGGTGTTTTTCTGGATGGCAGGCGGTTCGTTGTTGACCTTGGGGCTTGGACGAATCTTTGCCCTTTGGAACGCCTGCTGTAAGGATGTGGGATATGGATTGAATATTGCCATTCAGTTAGGCTTTTGGTTGACACCGGTGTTTTGGTCGACAACCGCTCTGCCCGATTGGGCAAAAACCCTTGTGGGATGGAATCCCGTTGCTCTTTGGGTAGAGGGATATCGCAATGCATTGTTGTTTCATATTGCTCCCACTTTCTTTGATGGATTGATTTTTTTGTGTGAAATTCTGCTTACTTATGGCCTAAGCACCATTATCATGAAAAAAATACGCCCTACCTTGGCAGATAGAGTGTGATGCATTATTTATGAAAAAATTTATTAAAATAATTTTTATACATGGAGGCTTTCTCGTGAAAAAAATCGTATCTGTTTTCCTACTCTTAGTGCTTGCACTTTCCCTTTGGAGCACCACCGCTCTTGCCGCCTATGAGGCACCGGTGCAGTTCTCCTGCGTGCAAACATATCGCGACCGGACTTATTCCGCATCTTATTGGGGTACGAACGGTGGGATCAAATTTAAAAGCACAGAACCCTTATCAACTGTCCCCGGCATGGCAGAAGGTGCCGACAAGTTCTGTTTCTATCACGATAAACTGTATTTTATTTTAATTGATGGATCAGACGCCTCATCCGCAAGCCTTTACTCCT
>JAZRCD010000068.1:0-1597 GCA_045635425.1 Ructibacterium sp.
CACCTCAAATCCGCCATCTAAATACATGGCACCAAGAATGGATTCATAGGTATCGCACAAAATAGAATCTTTATCATTTCCGCCGCAAACCGCTTCGGACTTCCCAAATCGAATTGCATCTCCCAGTTTCAGTTTTCTTGCAACCTTTGCAAGAGATTTTTCACAAACCGCCGCTGCACGTATTTCGGTTAGCCTTCCTTCATCCAGATTGGAAAACTTTCGATAAATTTCCTCTGCCACAATCAAAGAAAGTACACTGTCACCTAAAAACTCCAACCGCTGATTACTTTCAATATTTTTCTCGTTTGCATAAGAGATATGTGTCAGAGCCGTTTCTAACAATTGCTGATTTTGAAACTGATACTCTAAATTCATACTATTCGCCTCTCTTAAAAGCGCTATCATCTCAAACAGATGTGGCGCTTTTCGTTTTCTCTAATACTTCTTTAAGACAATAGAAGCATTATGGCCGCCAAATCCTAAGGAATTGGACACTGCATATGTAATATCTGCGCTCCGACCTTGGTTGGGAACATAATCCAAATCACACTCAGGATCAGGATTTCTGTAATTAATGGTTGCGGGAAGATATCCTTCTTCCAATGCAAGCGCCGTGATAATACCTTCAATACCACCTGCAGCACCTAACATATGTCCAGTCATAGACTTTGTGGAACTAACTGCTAACTTATATGCATGCTCCCCAAAAACCGTCTTAATCGCTGCAGTTTCGTACTTATCATTATAAGGGGTAGATGTACCATGGGCATTGATGTAACCCACATCCTCGGGCTTAATGCCGGCATTTTTCAACGCCAACGCCATGCAACGGGCACCACCTTCACCATTTTCTGCCGGAGCAGTCATATGAAATGCATCATTACTGGAACCATACCCAACAACTTCTGCAATAATATGGGCTCCTCTTGCCTTGGCATGTTCCAACTCTTCTAAAATCAAGATACCGGAACCCTCACCCATAATAAAACCATCACGATTTGCATCAAAAGGACAACAAGCATGCAAAGGATCATCGTTCTTAGTACTCAAAGCTTTCATAGAGGAGAATCCTGCCAATGAAATAGGGGTAACAGTTGCTTCTGCACCACCTGTAATAATCACATCAGCATCATCCCTCTGAATGGCAAGAAACGCCTGACCAATGGCATCGGTTCCGGATGCACAAGCAGAAACCGTTGTCAGATTAACGCCTTTGCACTGAAACATGATTGAAACCTGACCAACTGCCATGTTGGAAATCATCATGGGAATCATAAAAGGACTTACCTTACCGGGACCTTTTTCTAAAAGACGTGTATGTTGTTCGCAGGTTGTTTCGATTCCGCCAATACCGCTACCTAAAATGCATCCAACACGTTCCGGATTTTCATTTTCCATCACAAGATTTGCATCCTCTACCGCCATTTTGGCTCCGGCGACTGCATATTGAACAAACAAATCCATGCGCTTTGCTTCTTTTTTGTCCACATACTGTGTAACATCAAAGTCCTTCACTTCAGCCGCAATCTGGCAAGCATAGTCGGAAACATCAAATCGGGTAATGGGGCCAACTCCACAAACACCTGCCTTGATATTA
>JAZRCD010000069.1:0-8663 GCA_045635425.1 Ructibacterium sp.
CCGGGGATGATTTCGTAAATACCGGTGATTGCGGTCAGGGTAGAACCTGCAACGGGGAGCCACAGCCATGCCATATCTACAATAGCACCAACCAGGATACCTGCAACAGCACCCTTATAGGTGAACCGCTTCCAGAACAGAGACAGGAGAACGGCAGGACCAAATGCGGCACCGAAGATACCCCAAGCATTGGATACCAGATTCATAATAGCCTGCGCTGCTTCGCCTTCACTGCTTGCAATAAAGTATGCAATGACTGCGATAACCAGAACAATGATACGGCTTACCCACATCATTTCCTTGTTGGAAGCATTCTTGCGGATGATAGGCTTATAAAGGTCACTTGCAAAGGAAGATGCCGCAACCAGAAGCTGAGAATCCGCAGTGGACATGGATGCCGCAATAATAGCCGCCAGAAGCAGACCTGCAATAAAGCCGGGGAATACTTCTCTTGCCAGTTCCACAAATACCATGGACTGCTTACCCTCTGCCAATAAAACTGCAGAAAGGTCGGTTCCGTTGTTGTAAACGAACATTCTGCCAAGGTATGCAATCAGAATAGCAGCTGCCAAGGACAGAACTACCCAAACAATAGCAACAGTTGCAGACTTCTTAACCATGGAAGGCTTCTCGATGGACATAAATCTTACGATAATGTGGGGCATACCAAAGTAGCCAAGACCCCAACCAAGACCGGAGAGAATATCCTTCCAGCTTGCACTGAAGAAGTTGTTAACAAACTCAAATTCCTCACCATTAGGACCTGCATAAATGGTGGTCAAAGCCGCAGGTTCCAGATTGCGGAAGAATCCAACCACAATGGGAACAATCAAGAGAGCCGCCAGCATCAGAAGACCCTGGAAAAAGTCGGTCCAGCAAACTGCATTAAAACCACCCAGGAAGGTGTAAACAACCACGATGACTGCAAAAATAATCATGGCAAGAGAAGGATCAAGAGAAGGAACCAAGGTGGTAAACACATCGGAACCTGCCACGAATGCAGATGCAACGTAGATGGTGAAGCATACCAAAAATACAATGGCACAAATCACGCTGAGAACGTGGCTCTTGGATAAGAAACGATTGGAAAGGTACTGGGGCAGGGTGAAAGAGTCACCGGATGCCTTAGAGAACTTTCTCAGACGCTTTGCAACCAAAATCCAGTTCAGAGCGGTACCGATGGCAAGACCGATACCAATCCAAGCCTGACCAAAGCCGAAAGCCAAGATACTACCGGGAAGACCCATCAAAAGCCATGCGCTCATGTCGGATGCCTGTGCACTCATTGCGGTAACCCAGGGACCCATTTTTCTGCCACCCAAGAAGTAATCCTTCTCGGTTGCGGACTTGGTCTTAACGAAGAAGTAAAGACCAATGCCCAGCATTGCTACAAAGTAGAGGATAAATGCTGATAATTCTGCCATAATGTTAATTTCTCCTTTATGTATAAAAATTTAATTAGTTTTCGTTGATAATAACTTCTTTTACGATAATTGGTTCAACAGGAGTATCGTTTTCATCGGTTTCGGAAGCACAAATTTCGTCTACGATATCCATACCTTCGGTGATGTTACCGAACACGGCATAATAACCATCTAATGGAAGAACATCCTGATGGGCAATAAAGAATTGAGTTCCGCCACCGTTCAGGTCTTCGGTTCTTGCAAAGGAAAGAACGCCACGTTTGTGAGCCATAAAGTTAAAGAATCCATTGGCAAGAAATTCTCCGGGGAGATTTTCATAGGAAATCTCTTTCGGAGTAATCGTTTCTTCTTCTACAACAAAACCGCCACCTTGTGCCACAAATCCTTCAATCACACGATGGAAAATGGTGTCATTGTAGAAGCCGTCCTTGGCACAGGTTACGAAACGTTCAACCGTTGCGGGAGCGATTTCAGGATAGAGTTCGAAGGAAATTTCTTTTCCGTCTGCCAGAACAAATTTACCTGTGATGGTTTCCAAAGTTCCCTGATAGTGGGCAGATGCCTTATCATATTCCTGATACAGGAACAGTTCATAATAAGCATACTGTTCTGCCATCCCTGCGTTTTCTTCCCATTCTGTAATGGGGTCGGTAACGGTAACAGTGTTGATTTCATCAATCCAGTTTACCGATGCGCCCAAAAGTTCTGCTACCGCACGAACGGGAACCAAGGTTCTGTCCTCAACCATGGTCGGAGGAACATCCATAATATATGCATCGGAAACCGCATAAGAAACCATAGAAAAGGCACAATCTTTATTAATCCACATAATGGACAAAGAACCCTGCCGATAAATGGTGATACCCTCGGTGGCACCGTTCCAGTATACATCGCAGTTCAAAGCCTCACTTACGGCACGAAGGGGAATCATTACACGATCTCCCACGTACTCTCCTGCCTCATCATAGACAGGAAGTTTCTGAGGTGGTACATCGAAAACCACAGGGTCTCCGTTGACCAAAACAGTAATATTCTCTTCTGCAAAGGCAACTCCTGTTACCAAGAGAAGGAAAATTCCAAGTAAAACCAGTGTTTTTTTAAGCATAGAAAAACTCCTTTCATCCTTCCCTTTGAGGGGAAGGATTCACCCATTGTAAAGCCTTACAGTTCGCCGGTAATTACCTCTTTGCCGCCAAGGTAAGGACGAAGCACCTCAGGAACGGTAACGGAACCGTCTGCATTCTGGTAGTTCTCCAGAATAGCCGCGGTGGTTCTGCCGATGGCAACACCGGAACCATTCAGGGTGTGTACCAATTGTGCCTTATCCTTCACGGAATTTTTATACTTGATGTTGGCACGACGAGCCTGGAAGTCCTCGAAGTTACTGCAGGAGGAAATCTCTACGAAACGGTTGTAACTGGGCATCCAAACCTCGATATCATACTTCATAGCCGCAGTAAAACCAAGGTCACCGATACAGATTTTTACCACACGATAGGGGAGTTTCAAGAGCTTCAAAACATCCTCTGCATCTGCAACCAGCTTTTCCAGTTCCTCATAGGACTGCTCCGGCTTGGTGAACTTTACAAGCTCTACCTTATTAAACTGATGCTGACGAATCAGACCTCTGGTATCACGGCCTGCAGAACCTGCTTCGGCACGGAAACAAGCGGTGTATGCACAGTACTTAATAGGAAGCTGATCACCCTCAATAATCTCGTCACGGAGCATGTTGGTTACAGGCACCTCTGCGGTGGGAACCAAGAAATAGTCGTTGTTGGAAACCTTGAAGGCATCCTCTTCAAACTTGGGCAACTGACCGGTACCGATCATGGAGTTTCTGTGAACCATGAAGGGCGGGAAAATCTCCTCATAACCGTGCTGACGGGTATGAGTATCTAAGAAGAAGTTCATAATAGCACGCTCAAGCTGTGCACCTGCACCACGATAAACAGTAAACCGTGCACCGGTGATTTTTGCAGCGGTTTCAGGGTCTAAGATATTCAGATCCTTACCCAGATCCCAGTGAGCTTTGGGCTCAAAATCAAACTGAGTGGGCTCCATAAAACGACGGATTTCAATGTTATCCTCGTCGGTGTCGCCATCGGGAACAGAGGGGTTGGGAATGTTGGGGATGGAGTAGAGAATGTTGGTAATCTTCTCGTCCAAATCCCTGATTTTATCGTCACATTCCTTGATGGCAGCGGATAATTCCTTCATTTCCGCAAAGACAGCGGTGGTATCTTCACCGTTCTTCTTCATCATGGGAATCTTCTTGGAAACGGTGTTCTGCTCTGCCTTTTTCTGCTCCACTTCAAAGAGAAGTTCTCTCTTTTCCTGATCCAGAGCCAGCAAACCGTCAATGTCCACTTCCTCTTTTCTGCGAGCCAGAGCTGCCTTCACTTCCTCAGGGTTGTTTCTTAATAATCTCATATCAATCATGGTAGTATCTTCCTTTCTTTTTTATCTCTTCTTCAGGTTTTTATTCCGCCACGGGGTTTTTTTCCTCGTTGGCATCCTCTAAGGGCAACTGTAACTGCTTCTGCAAGGTGTCATAGACTGCCTTTTCCTCTTCCCCTAAAGCGGAAGGGTCAATTCCTCTTAACTTGGCAGATGCTTCCGCAGGCTTTCCCTCCAAGGCCAAGGCATAAACCTGATCAATGGTCTTGTAAAAGGTGAGGGAGGTGTCCAAAGCGGTATTCTTACTTGTCAATTCGTCATTGGATTTTTTCAGGTTGTAGTTGTCGCTTTCCAAAGTGACAATTCGTTCCTGTATCCCCTGGTTGATTTCGTTCTGCTTGGTAATCTGATTCTCGAAATGATCTTCACGATTGTCAGCCATGGCCGCAATGATAATAATGAAGATTGCCGCCAGAATCAAAACCACCGCATAGGTTCCGATATTATATTTTTTCTTTTCGTTTGCCATTTGCTTCTCTCCCTTCCTCCTCCTTGAGGTGCTCCCTTCATGAGCCCCCCTCAGGAGAGGATTTTTCATCTCAAAAACCACCATATGTCAAAATACGCATAATTTTTCGTTTTAAGAGCGATTTGGGTGTTTAGAGTGTCATTTCATGCCAAGATACAAAAATTTGGATTTTAGACCCCTTTTTGAGATGTCGATTTTTGTCGAATTAACGACGAAGTTCAAATAGGATTCGTTCTAAGTCGTCTTTGCTGTAATATTCGATTTCGATTTTACCCTTCTTGGCACCTTCTCGAATTTTTACTTTGGTGCCCAGTTGAGAACCCAGAGCGTTCTCCACATCCTGATAATATTTTCTGGTCATGGGGTTTTGGGTTCTGGGAGTTTTGGCTTTGGGTTTTCCAATCTCCGACACAATGGCTTCCACCTGACGGACATTCAAACCTTCCTTAATAATACGCTCTGCCAAACGAAGTTGCAGATCACCGTCTTCCACAGAGAGAAGTGCTCTTGCATGACCCTGGGAGATTTCTCCTTGAATTACTAAGGCTTTCACCTCTTGGGTCAGGTTACAAAGGCGAAGGGAATTGGCTACGGCACTACGGCTTTTGCCCACTCTCTTGCTAATTTCTTCCTGAGTCAGGTCAAAGGTATCCATTAATTTCTGGTAACCTTCTGCCTCTTCAATGGGATTTAAGTCCTCTCTCTGGAGATTTTCTACCAGAGCAAGTTCCATAACAGTCTGTTCCTCAAAACTACGGATAATACAAGGAACCGTCTTAAGCCCTGCCAATTTAGAGGCTCTCCATCGACGCTCACCTGCCACAATCCGGTAGGTTCCGCTCTTGGTTGGGGTTACCAGAATGGGAGAAATCACCCCGTGTTCCTGAATGGACTCGGACAGAGCGGTGAGTTTTTCCTCATCGAAACGATGTCTGGGCTGTCCCTTATTGGGTTCAATATCCATGGTCTTCAGTTGAACAACGTCACTTCCATCGGGCTTAGGAGCACCAATCTGGTGGATTTCTTCCACAATATCCCTGATTTCATCAGGGTTTTCGTGGTCGTTGTCCATAAAGAGGGCACCAAGGCCTCTGCCCATGGCTTTCTTTGGTTTTTTGCTTGTTGCCACGCTTCTTCCTCCTCTATTTACTGCGATTTGCACGGATTACCTCGCCTGCCAAGTCCATATAGCACTTGGCGCCTTTGGAACTCTTATCAAAGGCAATCACCGGCATACCGTAACTGGGCGCCACCGAAAGTCTTACATTTCGGGGAATCATGGTCTTGTAAACCGTTGCGCCAAAGTATTTTTTCACTTCTTCCACCACCTGCATGGACAGATTGGTCCGTGCATCGTACATGGTCAGAAGAATTCCTTCAATTTTCAGGTCTTTGTTAAGCCCCTGCTTTACCATTTTCACCGTTCTGGTCAGTTGACTGAGACCCTCCAATGCATAATATTCGCATTGAATGGGAATCAATACGCTATCCGCCGCCGCAAAGGCGTTTAAGGTAATCAACCCCAAAGAGGGCGGACAGTCAATAATAATAAAGTCAAACTTGTCCTTCACAGAAGAAATGGAGGCTTTTAACTGATATTCCCGCTTTTCTGCGTCAACCAGTTCCAATTCCGCCCCTGCCAGATTAATATTACCCGGACAGAGCCATAAATTCTTGAAATTGGTCTCTACCATGACTTCTTCCACAGTTTTATCGCCAATCAGGCAATCATAAGTGGAAAATTCAGCGGATTTTCCATCAACACCTACGCCGCTGGAAGTATTCCCCTGAGGGTCACTGTCGATTAAAAGCACTTTTTTCCCCTTCTGTCCTAAACAAGCGGACAAATTGATGGCAGTAGTGGTTTTGCCTACGCCACCTTTTTGGTTTGCTATTGCGATGATTTTTGCCATATAAACCTCCAGTCGTGCTTGAAATTTGGCGAACTTCGCCCGTCGCTGCGACGAGGAATGAAAATCATGTACAAGGAGTACACTCCTTCCATCCCTCATCTTGCGCCAGACAAATTTCATCCAAATTTCTGCGCACTTGATTGACAGCCGTGCTTGAAATTTGGAAATCTTGTCTCGCGCCGTCGCTTTCCCTGGTCGGTTGCGCGCTACATCTCTGCGCGCCATGGCATGAAAGCCTCGGCATAAACCAATCTCATCCAAATTTCTACGCACTTATTTTGCACAATACTAACTTTCCCTATCATATCACATATCTGCGAAAATTTCAAGGTTATTTGAAAGATTTCTCCAAATTGTTTCACGTGAAACACAAAAATAGGGGTTCCGATGCAAGAAATTGTTTCACGTGAAACAAAAAAGGACAAATTGCGATAAAATGTTTCACGTGAAACAGTAAATTTGACCAAATAGGAGAAAATATCCCCAAGGGGTCAAAAAAGTTTGACAAGATGGGGAAATGGTGGTAGAATACAGATAGCCTGAATCCATAGAGGAAAAGGCTATTTTACAGAATCTAACAGAAAGGATGTGGCAGTATGGACGGCGCAGATGGGCGAAGTCGATTGCGTAGCGACGCAGCAATGAATCAAATACCGTGCAGAGTGCCACGTTCCTTGTAGTGGTAGATTTTTGCATGGTTTCATTGCCGTCGTCAAAAATGATTTGACGTCGGTATTTTTTTGTCTGAATACCGACTTTACCATAAAGTAAGGAGGAGTTGCCAATGCAGGAATTGACCAAGATTGAACAGATACTACAGATTTTGTTAAGTGAGCAGACCGCCGAAGAAATTCGGGATGCTCTGGACGATTATCATGATAACGACATTGCAGAAGCAATCTTAGAAATAGAGGAAGAGGATCGTAAGGAAGTCTACGAAGTCTTAGGAACCGAGCGGATGTCCGAAATCTTTGCCTATTTAGATGACGTTTCTGAGTTTTTGGAGGAGTTGCCCATTGAGCAAGCGGCGGATGTCATTGAGAACATGGACGCCGACGATGCGGTAGACGCCTTGGAGGACATTGAGGACGAAGAACACAGAGAGAAACTGATTTCCTTGATGGAGGAGGATGTATCCGAGGACATTCGACTGATTACCTCCTTTGAGGAGGATGAAATCGGTAGTATGATGACCACCAACTATGTGGTGGTTTCCGAGACCTTTACCATCAAACAGACCATGCGTGCCCTCATCGGACAAGCCGAAGAAAACGATAACATCAACACCATCTATGTGATGGATGCTGAGGGGAAATATGCAGGTGCCATCGAACTGAAAGACCTGATTGTTGCCCGTGATTTCGTGCCTTTGGAGGATATTATCAGTCGGGAATACCCCAGTATTTCCGCCACCGAAAAGATTGCGGACAGCATTGAATGGCTGAAGGATTACGCCGAGGACTCCATCCCCGTATTAAATGATAAAAATGAGATTATCGGTGTTATTACTGCGGAAGATATTATCGAAGCGGTGGACGATGAACTTGGTGAAGACTACGCGAAGTTGGCAGGTTTGACCGCAGAGGAGGATTTAAAGGAACGGCTCTTTGACAGTATGCGAAAGCGTCTGCCCTGGCTGACCTTGTTGCTTCTTTTGAGCATGGGTGTTTCCAGTGTGGTGGGACTTTTTGAATCCATTGTGGATCAGGTTGCCATTGTGGTTTGCTTCCAATCCCTGATTCTGGGAATGGCAGGAAACGTGGGAACCCAGTCACTTGCGGTAACCATTCGTGTTCTTATGGACGAGGATATCTCAGGAAAAGAGAAGTGGTTCTTCATCCTGAAGGAACTCAGAGTAGGCGGTTGTAACGGACTTTTGATGGGTCTTGTCTCCTTCCTTATCGTAACAGGATATCTCTTCTTAGGAAAAGCAGTCACCGTAGAATACGGCCTCATGGCGGCAGCTTGCGTAGGTCTTTCCCTCTTCCTGTCCATGTTAATGGCAAGTTTAAGCGGAACCATAATTCCCATATTTTTCCATAAAATCAAAATTGACCCTGCAGTAGCATCAGGGCCCCTGATTACCACAATTATTGATTTGGTGGCGGTGATCACTTATTATAGCCTGGCGGGCATCATGCTACTGGGCCTCGCTTGAAAATCAGGCAATCTGCACTCGCTACTACAAAGAGGAATGACAGTTACGTACAGAAAGTACGCGCCTGCCATTCCTCTTTTTGTATCAAGTACATCTCACCTAATTTTCTGTGCGAGTGGATGGCGGAAATTCAGCAATCTGCGCCCGTTTCATCGACTCGGCAAGACAGTCACGTACAAGGAGTACGCTCCCGCCTTACCGAATCTCGAAACGAACACATCTCACTAAATTTTCTGCGC
>JAZRCD010000070.1:0-1051 GCA_045635425.1 Ructibacterium sp.
GTCAGATGCACGGCTCCATCCAATGGGGCGGCGGCATGAACCACCCGGGTCAGATGGATTATTATCCGCAAGACCCAACACAGGTGCCTGGTAGTATATTCTACGACCCTCGCTATATGTAATGAGTGGGTGTTTTTGAAAGGGAAGAGGGAGCTTTGGCTCCCTCTTTTTTCATTACTTACATTCCCCTCTACCTATTAGTTCGGGATTATCGTAGATATTACCGATAACCACGGTCTCTTCAAGGTTCAAACCGGTAAGCATGTAAACGGTTCCACCAACAAACCCCACATTCCCGTCCACGATTCTTTTCCAGACAGATTCAGAGAATCCACAATCCGACTTATTCCAAAATACTACTCCATAACAATAGGTCGGTACATACTGATTATCTACCAAAACCAAATCGTCTGTTCGAAGAATATCACCTTCGTATATCTCCACTCCGTTTTTGTCTTTCAGTCCGGTGTATTGGCCGACGGTGTCTGGAAATACCTCGTATGCGAAATGCTTGAAGGTCAGTTCACCTTTCGGGAATATATATGACTTCCAATTCTTTTCTCTGAGATCTCCGAAATCCCAGTCATTGTCATCCATGCACTTACCTCTAAACTTGATTTCCCTACTCATATTATTTCCTCCTTATTATACTTCTTACGATACAACTCTACTGCAAAGTTAGAGACCTCTTCCCGAAACGCCTTCAACTCTTCGGTATTATCAAAGAAAAGATTCGTCCTCTTGACGTTTTTAGCAAACCATCCAACAAGCGCCTTCTCCGAAATCGTAAGCCAAGGAGTCTCCTCCGCTCCTTCAACATAATGATACTGCCCTATAATCAGAGCATCTCTTCCTTTCTTTTCTTTCATTTAGCTTCCTCCCTTTCTAATTCTTAGAATTACCTGCCGCAAAGTTAGTAAAAAAAACAGGATTTATCATTTCCTTTCCTCCTTTAACAGTTATAATACAACAACCAAAATCTTCCGTCGCTCATAGGCAAAGCAAAGAACCCGTAGTAACTATCCTCCCAATCCGTACGCTGATGACAATA
>JAZRCD010000071.1:0-4116 GCA_045635425.1 Ructibacterium sp.
CCCTTCATTTCAAAAAAAGCACCCCCATAAGGGGGCGCTTTTTATCTTTTACTCAAAACCTCATTTTCGTAAGCCTGAATCTCCGCAAAATAATCCGCTTCCATTCCGTTACGGGACAAGAATTCCTCCCAGATATCGCCAAAGGGAGCGCACTTCAGTTCCTCCTGACGAACCATCAGTTCGGTCAGTTTTCCCTCTTCCTGCAGTTTTTTCAACTGTGCATTGGGTTGCAACAGAGCGAACAAAAGTGCCTTCTGCACATTTCGAACACCGGTGACCCAAGCAGAAATCCGATTGATGGATGCATCAAAATAGTCTGTTGCCACAAAGACTCTGTCCAAGGCATCATTGCGAACAATTTCTTTTGCGATTTCCCGGGTTTCATCATCAAAGAGTACTACGTGGTCACTATCCCACCGCATGGGACGGGTAATATGTAGCGCAATCTTTTCATTGAAAGCCAGCAGAGCAGAAATTTTATCCGATACCATTTCGGTTGGATGATAATGGCCATTGTCCATAAGCGGTGTAATCCCCTTGCGATCGGAATAACTCAAACAGAATTCTGCCGAACCTACTGTATATGCCTCCAGACCAATCCCGAACACCTTGGATTCCAAAGTAACATAGACCTTTTCCTTATCATAGGGAATCTCCAGAATCTCATCCAAAGACTTCTTGAATCGGAGTCGGGGAGAAAGACGGTCGGCAGGAATATCCTTATACCCATCGGGAATCCAGATGTTCATTACACAGGGAACTCCCGTTTCGGTTGCAAAATACTCAGCAATTTTAATACAGCATTGTCCATGGCGCACCCAGAATTTCCGCACTTCCTCATCAGGAGAAGAAAGGGTCAGGTTATCCTTGACCATGGGATGAGAGAAAAAGGTAGGATTAAAATCCAAACCCATACCCCGTTCCTTAGCAAATGCCACCCAAGGCGCAAAATGTTCCGGTCGGATGGCATCCCGATCGGTTCCATCTGTAATCATGGCATAGCAGGCGTGTACATTCACCTTCTTCGCACCCGGAATCAAGGAAAACGCCTTGTCAAGGTCTGCAAACAACTCCTCGGGATTTCTTGCCTTGCCCGGATAGTTACCTGTGGTCTGGATACCGCCGCTCAAACTTTCCATGGCATCAAAGCCGGTCACGTCATCCCCCTGCCAACAATGAACGGAAATGGGGACGTTCTGCAACGTATTCAGCGCAGCTTCCACATCCACCCCATATCCTTGATATCTTTCTTTTGCACTTTCAAACCTTGTCATAAATCAAACCTTCTTTCTTTTATGATTATCTGACTTCTTTGGTATCGTCCTACTCTTGAATAATTTCCACATCCTTCGGCGCAGAAACATGGGTAACAACCTGACCATCCACCACCCGATGTTCCACCTCAATCACGCCATAAGGTGTCGGATAGGTTCCGTTAACATGGGTCAGGTCTCCCAGCTTGGGAGCAATCCTTACCTTTCGGCAACCGGGCTCCAGAATCTGCACACCCAGAATATGTCTTGCCATAAAAGGTGCAGGTCCGCTTGCCCATCCGTGGCAAAGGCTATGTCGCAGTTTCTGATAACAGAATTTTCCGTACCTTGCATGAATGTCCACCTTATCCTTTGGCACAACCTCGTCGATACGCCCTGCATTTTCCATCCATGTAATATCGAAATCCTCCCAGAAAGTGGTGGCACCACAATCTAACATGGCACCCCAGTAACCTCGCATCACATCAATGGCAGATTGCACATCGTCAGCCATAGCCAACGCCTCTAAGCAGTAATACCCATAGAAGGTGGAAAGCCCCTCCAACAAACGGGTGGAGATAATTTCTCTGCCCCGCTCCTTGTCACAAAGCCCCGATAAGGTTGCCAAGGCGGTTATCTGCTTGTTTCCGTCGTACACCGGCACCACCTGCATGACCTTTTCTGCCCCACGAAGGCAGGCTTGGCTCATGGTATCGTCCTCAAAGACAGTAAAAAGTTCTGCCGCCGCCCGAAGTCCCAACACCAGACAGGCTCGGAATCCTGCCTCTGCATAGGATGTGTTGCAGGAACTCCACTCTACAAAGTATTGCTCCTGAAAATCCAAAGTTCCGTCATCGGAAATGCGACCAATCAAGCACCGACACAGCTGATACAGATACTCTTTTTGCTCTTCTAAATATTTCTTGTTCCCGTTCTGCCGATACCAATCCCGATGGCTGATAATCCACCAACAAGAGTAACTGGGGAAGGACATCCATCCTCCTGTTTTCTCATCAATGGGGAAGGAATCTCTGGCAAGGTCAAGGCTTCGTTCCACCGAATTGTCATGTCCAAAGACTGCACATACCGTGGCAATCTCCGGATTCAAATCGCCTACCCAGACAAGACGGTCCCTCTTGATGCCGTCCCAGATATAATCCTGCATATTCAAATGGACCGTATAGGCGGCCACATCATAAATCCGATTCAGGCGCTCATCGTTACAATAAAAAGAACCTTTGTAGTCCAGTTCCCGATATTCCAAAACACCCTTTACACCGCCCAAAATCACCTGACAATCTACCGCCTCAATCTTAACAAACCGAAATCCTGTATTGCCGTAGCGCATGGAAGCCCAGTTGCTGACCACCACCGTCACATCTCGAGTAGCATGATCGTTTTTGGCGCCGTTACCGTCGCCGATGCTTGACATGGCCTCCGAAACACTCTCACCGAACACAATCCGAACCTGTCCGTAGCGATCATCCTCGGAGCCTTTAGAGCCATCCCGAAATTGGGTCCGATTGACAGTTAACTCGATACCGCCTTGCAGTTCACATCCGAAGTCAAGGACGACCCATCCGCCCTCTTCCAGAACACAATACTCCCCCCGATTGTTCATCACCGGTTGGCGCAATCCGTCCCGAAGCAACAGAGTTTCTCCCTCTGCACCACATGATGTTACCACATTCTTTGGCACGATATATTTCTTCACAAGGGTATTTTCTTCCTTGCTGTAAATCAAATCATTCAAGCCCATGGGTCCTGTCCCCTTCTCATCCAAACATCAGGATATTTTAGGGACATTATAGCATTGACCCATTAAAAAAACAATCGTTTTCCAAAAAGTTCACTTTTTTGGACTATTATATCTATGATTTGGTCTCTTTTACGAGTTTTGATAAAAAACATTCCATGCCTCTTCCAATTCGTATGTTATCAAAGAATCTCCATCCAAGTCCTCCAAAAGTAAATCCACCGCAGAAATTCTGCTGTTGTCATAGGTGGTATAATAGTAAATTCCCTGACCCAGATCGCAACATGAACTATAGCGGGTAAACTCCCATTCTTCCCCCACCTGATTACAACCCTTGATTTGACTGACGGAATTTAGTACATGAAAGAACTGGGCAACGTCCTCTTCCTCATTCCCGCTCCAGAGCGCATTTCCATTGGCAAAGCACCCACGCACAAACCGAGACGGAGAGGATAAGTCTCCCGGCAGTCCAAATCCGCCCATTCCCCGAGAGGTAGGAGACAGGTGCACCGCTTTGGAAAACCGATTCTCCGGCTCCTTGGGAGAAAGACCCAGGAACTGATTCAAATACTCCATATGAAAGGGGAACTCCGGGCTGTTGGTCAGTACCCCCGTGGGGTTCTCATAAAGGGAAAGGCCGTCTTTGGTTTGCTCCAACACCACACACCGCATCTTGTCTGCTATCATCCAATGAAGCGGAGATGGTGGAAACTGTTTTGAAAAAGCCTCCTTGGTGATGTTTAGGTTGTTACACAGTTTCTCTGCCTCATCTACCGTTTTGCAGGAAGAAAGAATCCTTGGAATCAACTGATAGGAGGGAAGATTCTCCTTTCCCTCCACCCAATCCCGATAGACCGCTTTCCCTGAAAAAAGCAATCCTGCCATAGCAAGACCCTTTTCATTGACCCCATCAAAATAGAGTGGATATCCATTGATGGAAATTCCCATCCCCATGATAGCATAATGGGGTGTCAGAACCTCTGTTCCAAGCCGAAAGGGATAGTTTCTGGGAGTGATGGTAATCTTCTCCCCGAATCCTGCCTCGAAGTCCAGATTTCTGCCAAAGAATCCCGTCTTTGCCCAAATTGCCGTACACATAAAAATCCC
>JAZRCD010000072.1:0-8154 GCA_045635425.1 Ructibacterium sp.
TTTTTGCAACATTTCTGACCCATTGTACCGCATTTTCCTCCATTTGTCAAATTTGCTGTGGTTTTCATCCCATTTTTGCCGAAAATGAAAAAGAAAACCCATCCCATATGACAGGTTTTCTTTATAACTTTTTTACGCTAAAATAAGAGGCTTTTTTAATAGATATCCATCTGTTTCAGACTGATATATTCTCCGCAGGACACAATAATGTGATCCAGTAGTTCAATTCCCACCGCATCCATGCTTTTGGAAAGTTTCCGCGTTGCTTCAACATCCGACCGAGAAGGAATCAACTTCCCCGAAGGATGATTATGTACCATCATGACAGAATCTGCATTGGTACGAAGCGCCAACTTAACCAGTTCCTTAATATAAACCGGTGTTTCGTTCTCTCCGCCCTCTGACACCATATCATATCGGTAGGCTTGTTTTTTCTTATTCAGGCTGACCAGATAACAACATTCGGTCAGTTTTCCGTAAAAGAGACTTTTGGCAAATGCACCTCGCTCTTCCACCGTCCCCAAAGAAGGAAACTGCTTGCCGTTTTCACGAAGCATACATCGTTCCACGCAGCCAAGCAGGGGAAGTAACTCATGAAGAAACTGGGCCGTACGATGTCCCACACCGGGAATTTTTGTCAATTCCACAGGATCGGCGGTGAGTACACCATACAAAGAACCACAATGCTCCAACAACTGATGCGCCAATGGATTGGTGTTTCCCTGCGGGATAATGCTAAACAACAACTTTTCCAGTTGCTCATGTTCTTCCAACATGTCAAAGCCCAACAGTTTTGCCTTTTCATCCAGACGCTTTCTGTGTCCGCTATGTTCTCCTGCCATCCTATTTTGCACCACGGCTGCCGGGTTTTACCAAAGGCATGCCGCTCTTACAGATGGGGCATTCATCCGGCTCATAAGAAGTAATATCCATGGAGAATGCACTACGATAAGGTACACCGAAATCAATCTTGCCACCGGTTCTGTCCACAACGGAACCGATACCAACGATTTCACCGCCGCACTCTTTTACAAGATCCATTACTTCCCGAACACTACCACCGGTAGTAACAACATCCTCTACAATCAAAACTCTCTGACCCTTTTCGATGGTGAAGCCACGACGGAGGGTCATAGCGCCATTTTCTCTCTCGGCAAAGATATTCTTAACACCCAACTGCTTACCTACTTCGTAGGACATCTGGATCGCACCGATCGCAGGACCGATAACCAATTCCACATTGTCATCCTTGTACTGCTTTACCAGTTCTGCACAAAGAGGTTCGCTGTACTTTGCATTCTGGAAAATCTTTGCACACTGCATATACTTGTCGCTGTGCCGACCTGAGGTCAACAGAAAATGTCCCTCCAGAAGAACCTCTGCTTCTTTCATCATTGCAATAATTTCATCTCTTGTCATTGTTTTCAACCTTCCTTTCTTATTTTCCGTTCAATTGAACTGTTCCGACAATGTCATTCACATCTTTGATACCATTGTCGTCCAGATATTTTTCGATTCCGTTACGAACCCGAATCCATGCATAGGGATCCACAATTCCTGCCGTCCCCACAGCCACCGCATTGGCACCTGCCAACATGAACTCAATAGCATCTTCTCCGGTGGTGATACCGCCCATACCGATAATGGGAACCGATACCGCCTGCCGAACCTGATATACCATCCGAACCGCCACAGGCTTTACTGCAGGGCCTGACAAACCGCCCATGTTATTGTGGAGAATGGGACGTCTTGTCTTGATATCAATCTTCATACCCAGAAGAGTGTTAATCAAAGAGAGTGCATCCGCACCGCCTGCCTCTGCCGCTCTTGCCATCTCGGCAATATCGGTTACATTGGGCGAAAGTTTTACAATCAAGGGAACTTTAGAAACCGCCTTAACCTTGGAGGTAATCTCCTCAATCATCTTTGCGCTGGTTCCGAACGCCATACCGCCTTCTTTTACATTGGGGCAGGAAATGTTCAGTTCGAACATATCCACGTTGTCACCCAAAATCTCAGCAACTGCAATATAATCATCCACCGTAGATCCACAAAGGTTGGCAATCAACTTGGTGTCATAGGTTCTGAGCCATGCAAGTTCCCTTTCCAGAAAAGCCTCTGCACCGGGATTCTGCAAACCTACACTATTTAAAATTCCCTTTTCTGTTTCCGCAATTCGAGGAGAGGGATTGCCCAATCTGGGGACTGCCGAAAGGGCTTTTAAACAAACTGCACCAAGTTCGGAAAGGTCGAAATATTCGCTATACTCTCTGCCAAATCCAAAGGTACCGGATCCGGTGGTTACCGGGTTTTTCCATTCCACGCCGGCAATATTCACAGCCATATTAGCCATTCCACTCCACCTCCTTGGCATCGAATACGGGGCCATCCTTGCATACACGTTTGTTGGCACCATTCACTTTGCAGGTACAGGTTACACAAGCGCCCACACCGCATCCCATCCGTTCTTCCAAAGAAACCTGACAGGGAATCTGCTCTGCCATTGCCATTTCCCCAATCTTCTTCATCATGGGAGTGGGACCACAGGTATAAACCCGAGAAACCGAAGCATCCTCCATAATCTTCTGCATCACATCGGTTACAAATCCGTGATGGCCGTAACTTCCGTCGTCTGTAGCAACATAAACTTCTTTGGAGACAGCACGGAATTCTTCTTCCATTAACACAGCATCCTTGTTTCGAAAACCCAGTATTACCGTGGCTTTTCCGTTAAACTGCTTTGCCAGATTCAACAGAGGAAAGACACCGATACCGCCGCCAATCAGCAGAATCTCGTCCCGGTCTTCTGTATGAACATCAAAGCCGTTCCCCAAGGGGCCTAAAATATCTAATTTCTCTCCCACCTGATGTTTCGCAAGTGCCTCGGTTCCTTTCCCTCTGGTTTCAAAGATAAACCGAATATACTTTCCCTCTGTCACATCACAAACACTGATGGGACGACGAAGGTAAGCATCTCCACCACAGAGAATATGCAAAAACTGTCCTGACTTTACCTTTTCTGCCATTTCGGGACAACAAACCGTAAAATCATAAATGGTCTCAGAGAGCCGTTGTTTCTTCACCAACTCACAAATCATTGGTAACTTCCTCCTTTAAGTCCACAGACATAAAATCCATGGAGCCGTAAACTTCATTAAAGTGCGCTTAAGATATCATCCCGCATACGAATCGCCTCTGCTCTTGCCGCATCACCCAAGGTGCCACCCTGCTTCTGGTATGCACACATAATGGAACGAGATGCATTGACAATAGCACCGAGACCGTCCTGATTAAAGCTCTTTGCCACATCCTCTGCCTTACCGCCCTGAGCACCATAGCCGGGAACCAGGAAGTAAGTATGGGGCATCTGACGTCTTAACGCCTCAGCCTGCTCAGGATAGGTTGCGCCGACTACAGCACCTACACTACTGTATCCGTTCACACCGATCAGGTCAGAACCCCATTCTTTTACAAGGTCTGCCATATGCTCATAAATATATTTGCCATCGGACTTCAAATCCTGCAACTCACCGGAGGACTTGTTGGATGTCTTTACCAGAACAAAGATTCCTTTTCCGTTTACCGCACATTGGTCGGTGAAAGGCTTGATACCATCGGTGCCCAAATAGGGATTCACCGTCAGGCAATCAGCTCCAAAAGCCTCTTCACAACCGGAGCCCAATTCGGTTTTGCCCAAATACGCCTTGGCATAGGCTTCGGAAGTAGCACCGATATCGCCACGCTTACCGTCCAGAATTACATACATACCGTTTTTCTTAGCATAAGCAATGGTTTCATGCATGCACTTGACACCTTCAACGCCATACATCTCGTAATACGCCGCCTGAGGCTTTACCGCAGGAACAATATCACAAAGGGCATCAATCAATGTTTTATTAAACTCCAAAATGGCTTTTGCCGCACCGGCAAAGGTTTCGCCGTATTCCTTGAACGCCGCCGCTTTCATTTCTTCCGGAACATAGTCGAGTTTCGGATCAAGGCCTGCTACGGTGGGGTTCTTCCGTTCCTTAATTTTTTCAATCAATACATCAATCACGTTTCTGTCCTCCTGTTTTGTTTCTATCTTTCGTATTCTATGCAATCTCCCGTGATGGGTGATTATCCCTCATATACAATCTTACCGCCGGCTACTGTCCATGCGATTTTTCCGTACAGTTCAAAGCCGTCATAAGGGGAATTCTTACCCTTAGATGCAAAATTCTTCACATCCACGCAGTAAGATTGTTCCGGATCGAAGATGACCAAATCTGCAACCTTACCAACACCCAGGGTACCTCTGTCGATTTTGATAATCTCTGCAGGAACGGTACTCATCTTCTCAATCAACTGAGACAAAGTGAGTTTTCCTGTCTTAACCAAATAGGTCACACCCAGACCGAGCGAGGTCTCAAGACCCACAATACCATTGCTTGCCTGATCAAACTCCAGTTCCTTCTCATCCTGATGATGAGGAGCATGGTCGGTAGCAATGGCATCCAGCGTTCCGTCCGCCAGCGCCTCAATTACCGCTTTCACATCCTCGTCATCCCGAAGGGGAGGATTCATCTTAGCATTGGTGTTGTATCCTTCGCAAGCCTTCTCTGTCAGGCTGAAATAGTGGGGTGCGGTCTCTGCTGTTACCTGAACTCCTCTTGCCTTTGCCGCCCGAATGGCCTCAATGGCATTCTTGGTGCTGACGTGACAAACATGAAGTCTGCCGTCCACCTCTTCTGCAATCAACACATCGCGGCTGACAGCCACGCTCTCTGCCGCTTTGGGGATTCCGGGAATACCCAACACGGTAGCGGTGTAACCTTCATTCATGCTTCCCCCATCCACAAGACTCAAATCCTCACTGTGGGAGAATACGGGAATATCAAACATCTTGGCGTATTCCATAGCCTTCCGCATCACAACGGAAGAACCTACCGGCTTGCCGTCATCGGTTACTGCCACAGCACCGGCATCCTTCATAGAGCCAATCTCCGCAAGTTCGGTACCGTTTTGACCCTTGGTAATACAGCCGGAGGTAAGAACATTAATCAATCCAACTTCCTTGCCTCGTTCCATTACATAACGAACCTGCGCTTTATTATCAATCACCGGACTGGTGTTGGGCATACAAACCACGGTGGTTACGCCACCCTTGGCAGCCGCACGGCTTCCGGTTTCGATATCCTCCTTGTACTCAAGCCCCGGTTCACGGAAGTGCACATGCAAATCCACAAGACCCGGCGCTACGGTTTTACCCTCTGCATTAATCACCTGATCTGCCGTTGCGTTAATGGAAGGTGCAACCTCCTTGATAACGCCATCCTCAATCAGGATATCCATCTTTCCGTCAATATTATTTTTCGGGTCAACAACCCATCCGTTTTGTATCAACAAACTCATGATTTCTCCTCCCGCTATCTCTCTACACCGTCCGTGAGCATCTTCAACACAGCCATTCTTACACATACGCCGTTGGTTACCTGTTCCTCAATCACCGATTGAGGTCCGTCAATAATATCGGCAGAAAGCTCTACCCCTCGATTCACAGGACCCGGGTGCATCAAAATAGCATCGGGCGCCGCCAATCGCATTCTCTCTGCATTGACACCAAAATACTTGTGATATTCTGCGACAGAAGGGAACGCACCCTTCTTCTGCCGTTCCAACTGAATCCGAAGACCCATAACCACATCGGCGCCTGCAATAGCTTGATCTACATTGGTGTAAGCCTTAACACCCATTTGCTCAACCTCTGCCGGCATCAGGGTAGAAGGTCCTGCCAGAACAACATCTGCACCCATGGTCTTTAAACCATAAATATTACTTCTTGCCACACGGCTATGCTTTACATCACCCACAATGGCGACACGCAGACCTTTCAAATCACCTTTTTTCTCCTGCATGGTCATCATATCAAGGAGCGCCTGAGTAGGATGCGCATGCAAACCATCACCTGCATTAACAATGGATGCCTTGGTATAATCCGAAACAAATTCCTGAGCACCGGAAGAACTGTGACGAATGATGATCACATCCGCTCCCATACTGTCGATGGTTTTCACGGTGTCAAGCAAGGTTTCACCTTTGGCAACGCTACTTCCTGATGCGGCAATGTTTGCCGCAGTAGCACCTAAGTACTTAGATGCCAACTCGAAAGAAAGTCTTGTCCGTGTACTGTTCTCAAAAAAGAGAGTAATGATACTTTTTCCGCTCAGGCAATTATCCTTCTTCCCTTTTTGCAGAACTTCGTGTTTCATTCGAAATCCCTCGGTCAGAATCTCCTGAATCTCTGTTGCCGACAAATCCTTTACATCAAGTAAATGTTTCATTCCATCCATTCCTCTCATTTCTATCGTAATTCTCGCTCTTATCTTTTCCGAAGCGTAGTCGTTCATACCTTTTTGTCATGGGATACCATCCGCAGGCACAAAAAAAGAAGCACCCATCCATGTCGGGCACTCCCTTAAATTACGTGAGAAAATCCCGACCGAAAGAGCATCTGTCTATGTATTGCAGGTTAAGTACTCTTCCCTGCAGAAGCCCATAGCATCCCTCTTATAACACCATTATACAACAGTGGTCGTTTTTTGTCTACAAATTTCTCAATCTTTTTAAAACTTTTTCAAAATGTTCAGGCAGAGGTGCCGAAAACTCCAGATACTCACCCGTCCGTGGATGAATAAATCCCACCTGATAGGCGTGAAGCAACTGTCCATTTAAGGAGAAATTCTCTTTCTTTACGCCATACACAGGGTCACCTACAATGGGGTGTCCCATATGGGTCATATGTACCCGAATCTGGTGGGTTCGTCCCGTTTCCAATCGGCATTCCACCAAAGAGTAACTCCCCAACCGCTCCATCACCTTATAATTGGTAACCGCTTCCTTGGAGTTCCGATAGGTAACCGTCATCTTCTTTCTGTCAATGGGATGTCTGCCGATGGGAAGCCGAACTGTTCCCGTCTCTTCCTTAAAACCTCCATGGCACAACGCCATATAGGCACGGGTCAGAGAGTGTTCTTTGATTTGCTCCGCCAAGGATTGGTGCGCCATATCGTTCTTTGCAACCAATAACAGTCCGCTGGTATCTTTATCAATCCGATGAAGAATGCCCGGTCGCTTTTCTCCATTGATACCGGACAAGGAATCACCGCAATGGGCAAGCAGAGCATTCACCAAGGTTCCGGTATAATTACCGGGGGCAGGATGCACCACCATTCCCTGAGGCTTGTTGACCACCAACATATCCTCATCCTCATAGACAACCAAAAGGGGAATCTCCTCGGGCAGGATATCCGGTTCCTTTAAATCAGGAAGAACCAGAGAGAGTTCCTCTCCCTCCTTCACCTTATAACTTGCCTTAACGACTTTTCCGTTTACGGTAACACAACCATCTTCAATGAGTTTTTTCAGATGAGAACGTGTGTAATCCTCCAAGTGAAGATCCAGAACTCGATCCAGACGTTCTCCCTCATGCTCCTTCGTTATGTCCAAGGTCAGTTTCTGTTCCAACCGACTCATCCTCTCTCTTTTCATCACTTATAAAACAATGAATCACCAACATAGCCGCTCCCACACAAACCGCAATATCCGCAACATTAAAAACAGGGAAATCAATCAGTCGGAAATCCAAAAAATCCACCACATATCCACGAAAGATTCGGTCAATCAGGTTGCCTATGGCTCCGCTGACCACCAGACCTGTTCCAAATCGAAGCCAGCAGGTCTTAACTTCCGATTTTCGAAAGAACCACAAAAGCCCTCCCAAAACAAGGATGGTAAGAATAATAAACACAATTCTTCCCCCACCAAACATACCGAATGCAATCCCACGATTTTCCACATATGTCAGATGAAAGACGTCATCCCATAACGGTATGGTGTGTCTTGGTTCCAACTTGATTTTAGCCAGAATTTTGGTCAGGATATCCGCAACCAACATTCCCGCACTCAACAAAATATATCCCATATTTATCGCCTTTCTTTTCTTATACCTGAAAAGGGACACTTCCCGTGTCCCTTTCTCTTTACTCTTTCACAATGTCATCCGAAATCGGAGGAATCTCTACTGTATGCTGTTCCTCCATTGTCGCATTTGTCTTCGCAACGATTGGCGGAATTTGTGTAGCCGGGGTCTGTTCTTCCTCTCCGTATTCCTTG
>JAZRCD010000073.1:0-2459 GCA_045635425.1 Ructibacterium sp.
ATGAAATGCAAACGGAAAAATCGAAAACATATTGCCGGCACCGGCTTGATTTGCGATTGGGTAGTAACCCAACCGGAACGTGTGAATAATACTTCGGTGCGGGCAGCGATAAAAGAATTGCTAAATGAATACGGGAGGTGAACATGCTATGTCAAAGGAAGACGTTTTGGAAGTAGAGGGTACCGTCCTTGAAGCACTGCCGAACGCTATGTTTAAGGTAGAGTTGGAGAATGGTCATCAGATTTTGGCACATATTTCGGGTAAACTTCGGATGCACTTCATCCGGATTCTGCCGGGAGATAAAGTAACTGTAGAGATTTCGCCCTATGATCTGACTAAGGGCAGAATCACCTGGCGTGCAAAATAACATAAGAAACAAAAGGGTATTGGCGTTGTCCTATGCCCTTTTTCATTGGAAAGAGATCTCAGGGAGGAGTAGCAGCAGATGAAACAAATACAAAAAAACGGACAAAGAAGCCTGTTTCATAACAAATTGGTACTTTCCATTTTAATCAATGCAGGATTTCTTTTGATGCTATATCTGTGCATGGGATTTCAATACGAACTGTCGGACGATTGGTTCTTCTCGGCAAATATTGCAAAGGGAAACTATAATTTTACATTCTGCAGTTATTTTATTCAGGTAATCTCCGGCTTTCTGCAGAAAGCGGTCTATCCGTTGAATGCATTTATGCTTATGCAGTTGGTATTTGGATTTGTTGCGTTGACTACCATTTCCTACATACTATTTGATATCCATGGAATCAAACGAGGAGTTTTCTTTGTTCTGTTTATGGAATCCGCATTTGCTTTTAATGTATATTCCCTGATTACCTTCTCAAAGACGGCAGCTGTATTGTGCGTGAGCGGATGTCTGCTGATATTTTGGGCACACTGTGAAAAAAAGAAGATAGGACATTATGTGTATGGCATGGTGTTGGTGCTTTTGGGAAGTTTTTATCGATTCCAGATTTTTTATTCTGTCTTTGTCATCTTTGGTTGCTTTGTGGTGGGATATCTTTTCCATCGGACAGATGGTTTTCAATGGAAGAAACTGTGGAGTCAGATTCGAGAATTCTTCTGCCTGAGAATGGTGTTGGTTTTGGGACTTCTGATTGTTCTTGTATTTTCTTTTAACAGTATTTCCAGAATGATTTTGTATGGAAGCGGAGAACTTGATTACTATCGAGAGTATAATTCCTTACGATCCTCGATGGTAGATTTTCAACTTCCCGACTTTCAGGAATCACCGGAACAATATGAAGCTCTTGACATCTCACAAAATGATATTGAATTATTGCGTGGTTGGTATTTGGACGACCAAGGAATGGGGACAATGGACACCCTTAGAGAAATTTCTAAGATGCAGGAAGGCCGTCAAACAGAAAAGGCATACCTGATGAATATGCTAATATGTTTTGTCGGATTGGCAGAATGTATGCTTGTGATGGTTTATCTTTTTACCATTTTGATGATTTGGCGACTTTGCCAAAAGAAATCTTGGTGGTTTGTTCTTTCAATCTTGGCAGGAATGTTTGCATTATATGGCTACCTGTTCGTGATTGGAAGAAGTAATTACAGATCGGTATTTTCCATCTGGTTCACAGCGGTGGTATGTTTGATGTATGCGGCTCATTTTCTTGGCAGGAAGGAAGAACCAAGAGAAGGTCAAAAGAAACGTAATTGGTTTAGGGTATCTGCCTGCGCGATCATATCGGTAATCTTTTTTGTCACAGGGGTATATGTGGCCGCCCCCTCCATATCAAGAAAGGCAGAAAAGCCTTTCCCCGGTCTGGAACAGTATATTGAGGAATCAGAAGGCAAAGTATTTGCTTTGGGTCGAGCATCCTATCTGCTTTTCAGGAATATGACCCAATTTGATAATGCTATGATTTTCTCGGGAAATCAGGCGTTTGAAAAGTGTGTGTACTTTGGCACCCCGTATTATGCACACCCCAGCTACAATCAGTTGCTGGAAGGATTCGGGATTGAAAATCTGTATACCGACTTGGCGGAGAAGGATAATCTGTACTTTGTGGATAACTTCTTCTTTCCGGATATAGACAAAATGGTGACCTACCTCAACGAGCAATATGGTGGAGAAAAGAAATATGAAAGCAAACTGGTCCACGAGGTGGAGGAGTTCAGCATTTATAAAATAACAGAAGCAAAATAAACGGAATAACCAAGGGATATGTTCCTTTGGTTATTTGTTTGGAAAAGAGCAAGAAAATTAAAGGTTGCAGGAAGGTTTTTAATGTGGTATAATGAAGTCGTAATTTGACGATTACAGTACGGGAATCAAAAGCTTGAGAATGCGTAGGGGTGTTTGCCACGGAGGATGGCAACAAAAGGAGAGGTGTTATGAAGAAAGTTGTTTTGCTTTTGAGTCTGGTCCTTCTGTTGGGAGGATGTGGCGCAGAAAAAACTGCTCCGCCGGTGGAGACGGAAACATCTGC
>JAZRCD010000074.1:0-7827 GCA_045635425.1 Ructibacterium sp.
TGATGAGAGCACATTGCAGAATATGAACATCAACATAACGGATGATTATATTATTCATAACGCAAACGGTATTGCTGATTCCTCCAATGAATATGGAGGTCGGTATTTCGTCCTTGATCGCAACAAGCAGGTAGGTACACATCGTTTTGAACAGTTGCATCTTCGGTATCCTACCCAATTGGAGGAACAGGCAGTAATCAGTGCCCGGCAAAAGAGAGAAACATTGGTGCTGAACACAAGCAATGGTAAAGTGCTATATGCCGATCAGGTTATGGAAGATATGGCTGACTATGTGGGGATTCTTCTTGATTTCAACTCGGGTGAGTTTGTTCCTGACGAGAACTTTATGGTAACGCAAGAAGTTGCCTTTCATCCATCCAACGGATTGGAGTTAAATGGTGGTTACTTGCGCTACACACCCATGGAATATTATAATCCCCTGATACCCGGAGAGAGAAGTGTTCGTTTTACTGCTAAGGTTGAGAATGGAGAAAGTATGCATATCCTGTTTCAGGACCCCGATGGCGGAGATGGAAGAGCATCCTTTGTTGTTACGCCGGAGAATGTTTCAAAAATATACGGCACCTCACAAACCGTATCGACCGAGTTTGCTCCCGGAAATGAGTGGGTTGATTATATGTTGGTGGCGGACACGGATGTGGTTAAGGCTGCTTCGCTTTATGCAAATGTCAACGGAAACTGGGAAAAGGTGGCACAGGTACAGGGGTATAGCACAACCGGCGGTCCCAGTACAGGTTTGTACTTCAGCGGAAACGGATGTGTAAGAGATGCGGTGATTTATGGTGATGACGGAACAGAATCTAAAGTGTCGATTTCAAATGATAACGGTGCTGAAATGTTGATGGGTGTTTCACCGTATTTGTTGGCACACATGATCGGAGCGACCACCGAAAATTCGAAGGAAGGTTATACATCTTTCCTCATTGCCGATGGTGAAATTCAGCATCCTGTTTTGGTGCGTGACGGAAAACAATATTTAGATCTGCATGCTTTTTCGGAAGGATATGGATTTAACCTTCTTTATGAAAATGGAATGTATATTCTTGGTACTTGGGATCAGTGGTCTGTACGTGCCCTTCGTGCCATGAAGATGGCAACAGACCCTTTTGTATTGTTGAATGAATAAGGGTCATTTGGAGTGATAGTGTAAGGTAGTATTGAAAATAAAAATATATAAAAGGAGATGTGTGTATGAAACGAATGGCTGTAAAAGGAATCAGTCTTATGATGACGGTTTTGATGTTGGTTTTGTGCCTTGCCGGTTGTGGTGGAAATGGAGAAAAGTTAAGCGAGCTTCAAAAACAACAAAGAGAAAACGGCGGATTTAGTGTGTTGATTGGTGCGGAAAGCGATGAAAAACCTGAAGGGTTATACGAACTTTCCAAAGAACGTTTGCAATCTATGACAGATGTCCCCATTACCTGGGAAGTTGCTGCAAAGGTAGATGCGGCAAATGTGTTGAGACAACAGATTGCGGCCGGAGAATATCCGCAGGTTGTTATTGGAGGATTTTTCCAACCCTCTGATATTTCTCAATTTGCGGCAAATGGAATTATTCTCCCGATTGAGGATTATATCAACGAGAAAGATACGCCCAATATCTACAAGCTGTTTCAGGAAAGACCTAAAATCAGAGCTGCTTTGAATGCACCTGACGGACATATGTACACCTTGCCCGGTGTTAAGGAATTTATGCCGGACTACCTTGAAAATGCAATGTATATCAATAAAAAATGGCTTGATAATGTGGGAATGGAAGTTCCGACTACACTTCCTGAATTGACAGAAGTTCTTCGGGCGTTTAAGGAAAAGGATCCCAACGGTAACGGAAAAGCGGATGAAGTTCCTATGTCATTCTGTCCTGCAAGTTCCTCTGATTATCCTGAAGTACTGCTTTCTTCCTGGGGTCTTTCTACCAAATTCGGAACTTTTGATTCTTGGCTTACCGTACAGAAGGGTGAAGTGAAGTTCACCCCTGTTATGGATGAATGGAGAAAGATGCTTGAATACTATCGCGATCTTTATGCAGAGGGACTTTTGGATGTTGAAGTCTTTACACAGGATGGTAGTCAGTATACTGCCAAGAATCAGGCCCCTGTTTCAACCATTGGTGTTGTGTGGTCTAATGCGAATCCTATGCACAATGAAGAGGAGTATATTGTAATTCCTCCCCTAAGTGCAGATGGAAAAATTAAGCCGGTTTGGCGTATTCACCCCGGATACATCGGGACCAAGGATTTCTTGGTTATCTTTAATTCCTGTCAAAACCCTCAAAATGTATTGAAGTGGGCAGATAAAATGTACGAATTGGATGCATCTGTTATGAACTCCTACGGTGAGGTTGCGCCTAATTCTACATTGAGTCAGGACGAAAAAGGTAACTTTACCTGGAATGAAGTTCCTGAAGGCCAATACATTTCTTCTTACCTTTATCAGTGTGTTCTGCAGTCCGGTATGCCAAGTTTCATTCCTAATGAAATTTATGGTAGCGAGAAGTTGCCTTATCGTGATGACCAGATCAAAAAGACCGAAATCTACAACATGTATGAGCCCTATTTAGATCCGGAAGTATGGCCCCGTCCTTACTACTCTGTAGATGAGGCCGACAGACTTTCTGAGTTGACCACGGATATCTTTAGTCTGGTTGAAACAAGCAGAGCGAAATGGATTTGCGGTCAGGCAGAACTTAACGATGCAAGTTGGAAACAGTATCTTTCTGAACTGGAAACAATGGGTCTTAGTGAGATGATGGAAATCTACCAGAATGCATATGATAGATATCTGGATGGCATGCCCGAATAGTTTTGATGAATAAAAAAGGAGCAGTTTTTACTGCTCCTTTTTTTGTATCTTATTTGGCGGTGTATTTGTTATAATTCAGGTTGATCCTTTACGGTTGAAAATAAACAGAGTAATGCAATCAGATTTTTAATTACGTTCATGACAAGGGTTACATAAGCTAAGCCCCAGATTCCGTTTTGAGAAGAGAAGTAATAGGCAGTTCCGATATAAACGGCGCCCCAAACACATTCAATAGCGGTATGGAGACGTGTTTTCCCTTGAGAAAGAAGAACTGCCATAAACAAAGATGCCAAAAAGCCAAGAATCAAGCCACCATTTACCAGATAGTTGTATTGCATAATCTCATGAAACAAGGTTGGATAGAAGAGCTTGATGTAAATGGGTGTGCCTACAAGACAAACGCCGTAGAAAAGTCCGCCAAGCAGAAATGCAATTCCTGTGAATTTAACAAGTACCTTTTTAGAAAGTACGGCATCTTTTGTGGTTAGATAGGACATGATCAAAGTGTTGATGGGTTGTATCAACATTTGCATGGTTTTTGCAATCAATGAAACAACGTGATATTGTGTTACAACACTTGCATTGATGGTTTGTTTTAGGATGACTTTGTCAAACTGGATGACACAATCCCGCACAAGAGTGGAAAGTGCTATCATGGTAATTGTTTTGTTTAAAACAGAAGGAGAGAGGTTTTTGTTTTCTTTTTTGAAGATAGAGCCTTTTAAAAGGGTGTAAAGAAGTGCAAAACCTTCGCCCATAACGAAAATCAAAAGCCAAACATTGGTTAGTGCATAAAGTCCGAGACCGACAAGATAACCAATGCTGATGATACAGTAATAGATGAAGTATTCCTTGAATTGTAAGGTCAGACGGAATTCTACCTGAGCATAGGCGCGAAGGAGATATAATACGGAAAACAAACCGTAAGCAACAGGGAAAAGAAACGAAGTAGAATCGGGAAGTGCAATAAATCCGCATGCAATGGCTGAGAGCGCAGAGCAAAGAACAATCATGCGGGAAAAATCCCCGTTGGTGGGATCGTATGATTTGCGAAGAACCAATCGGGTGTTGCTAAGGGTTGTTCCCAATGCCTGAGGAATGATGTAAATGAACCCGATAAAATATAAAATTTCACCAGTTACGGCGTCTCCGTAGAAGTGGGTAATTGTAGGATATACAATAATCTGCAGAACGATATTCATTACCACTGTTGCCATAATGGTATAAAATAAGTCGCCGGCAACCTTAAAAGATTTTTTGTTTAGCATATGACTTGTCTCCTATGTTTCAAAACATTCAACAGAATCTTATCATGTTTGTGAAAGAAAGTCAAGGAAACAGAAAAGGAATTCATACTGACCAAAGGAAACCTTTCTTTTTTGGCAATATTTTCTATTGCTTATTTCATAAACCTGTTGTATAATTACAAAGATATAGTTAAGTTGGGTTTTTGTTGCCTATTATAGGCATACGAAATCTATTTAAAAACAGGAGTGGAAGAAATGATACCTTTTAACAAACCAAGCATTCACAGTTGTGAGAAGGAGCATATGGCGCAAGCAATTGCTAATTTAAAACTTTGTGGTGATGGAGCATACACCAAAAAAGTATATGAAATTTTTGGTGAAAAATTGAATGTTCATCAAATGCTTTTGACAACCTCATGCTCGCATGCGCTTGATATGACAGCAATCCTGGCACAATTCAAAGAGGGAGACGAAGTGATTGCTCCGTCTTATACCTTTGTGTCCACCATTAATGCCTTTGCGTTGCGTGGTGCAAAGCCGGTGTTTTGTGATGTTGAAAAAGAAACCATGAATATAGATGCAGACAAGATTGAGGAGCTGATTACGCCAAAGACCAAAGCCATTTATCCGGTGCATTATGCCGGCGTTCTTTGTGATATGGATAAGATTAATTCCATTGCGAAGAAACATAATCTTCTTGTTATAGAAGATGCGGCTCAGGCAGTTGGATCTTTTTATAAAGGGACCATGCCTGCCGGTACCATTGGTGATATGGGATGTTACAGTTTCCACGAAACAAAAAATTATGTGATGGGTGAAGGCGGCGCTATCATTGTTAAGGATCCGGAATTGTTTAAGAAGGCGGAAATTATCCGAGAAAAGGGTACGGATCGAAGCCAGTTTATTCGTGGTGAAGTGGATAAGTACACTTGGAAAATGGTGGGCTCATCCTTCTTGCCGTCTGACGTCTTAGCGTCTATTCTCTATGGACAAATGGAACGCTTTGATGAGATTATGGATGCTCGGATGAAGGTTTGGAACTCCTATTACGAAGGTTTTGCTGACTTAGAGAAAGAAGGAAAGTTGATCCGTCCGTATATTCCGGATTACTCTACACATAATGCGCATATGTTTTATATTTTCCTTCCCACTAAGGAAATCAGAGATAATATGATTACCACCCTTCGGGAAAAAGGAGTACAATCCGTATTCCACTATATTCCTTTGCATACATCACCTATGGGAAAAGAATTGGGATGCGATCGGGCAAATCTTCCTGTTACGGAAGAATACGCAGACAGACTTCTTCGTTTGCCTATGCATGCTGAACTGACCGAAAGCGATGTTGCTATGATTATTGAAAAGGTGAAGGAATCATTATAATGAAAAAACTTGTTATCATTGGAGCCAATAGTTTTCAAAACAAACTGATTCTAAAGGCGAAAAAACTCGGTTACGAAACACATGTGTTTGCATGGGAGTGCGGTGATGTGGGGGAGAAAACAGCAGATGTTTTCTATCCGGTCAGCATTGTTGAGAAGGAAGAAATTCTGGAAAAGTGCAGAGAAATCCAACCGGATGGGGTCTGTACCATTGCCTCTGATCTTGCGGCCATAACCGTAAATTACATTGCCGATGGATTGGGGCTTACTTGTAACCCACCGGAAATTATGGAACAGTGCACCAACAAGCACGCCATGCGGAAATGTTTTGCTGATGCAGGAATTCCTACACCGAGGTTTACAAAAACCGATTGTGTGAATGATGCGATTTCTGAGATGGAGTATCCATTGGTTGTAAAGCCTACCGATCGATCCGGAAGTCGGAGTATCACTAAGGTTTATAAGGAAGAAGAACTATTGCCCGCAATTGAACGAGCGGTAGGAGATTCCTTTGAAAACATGGCAATTGTAGAAGAATACATCCGTGGTGATGAGTACAGCATGGAGAGTATTTCTTATCAAGGTGTACATCACTTTTTGACCATCACCAAAAAATATACAACCGGTGAACCGAATTTTATTGAAACGGGACATGTTCAGCCTGCGGATTTGTCTGAAGAAGTAACAGAAAACGTTAAGACAATGATTTTTGCGGCATTGGATGCTATGGGAGTGCAAAACGGTGCCGGCCATGCGGAGTTTCGCGTAGATGAAAAGGGAAACGTTCGCATTATCGAAATCGGAGCAAGAATGGGTGGCGATTGTATCGGTTCTGATCTGGTTCAACTTTCAACCGGCTATGACTTTGTAAAGATGGTTATTGATGTTGCGTGCGGAAAAGAACCTGACTTTACAAAAAATGAAACGGCTTATAATGCAGAGATTCGATTCATATTCGGTGAGGAGGATCTTGCTGAGTTTGAGAAAATAAAAGAAGAAAATCCCAACCGTATTTATTTTGAAAGCGAAATTGAAAAGAGTGATGCAGTTCAAGATAGTTCGAGTCGTTGGGGGTATTACATTCTGATTGATGAAAGAGAGGATGTCTTATGAAAGGTATTATTTTAGCAGGTGGTAAAGGGACAAGACTTTATCCTATGACCAAAGTGGTATCGAAACAGTTGTTGCCTATCTATGATAAGCCGATGATTTATTATCCGTTATCAGCGTTGCTCCTCGCCGGTATTCGCGAGGTGCTGATTATCTCTACACCGGATGATATCGGGATGTATGAAGAATTGCTTGGAGACGGAAGTCGCCTTGGAATTCGTCTGGAATATAAGATTCAGCCTGAACCGAAAGGCTTGGCACAGGCGTTTCTTCTCGGGGAAGAGTTCATTGGAGATGATAGTGTATGCCTGATTTTAGGTGACAACATTTTCTATGGACAAGCGTTTTCCACATTCTTAAAACGGGCTATGAATAACTTGGGTGACGGTGCGGTTATTTTTGGTTATCCCGTTAAGGATGCAACGGCATTTGGTGTTGTTGAGTTTGACAAAGAGGGCAATGTTCTTTCGTTGGAAGAAAAGCCTGCAGAACCGAAGTCGAATTATGCGGTTCCGGGTTTATATTTCTACAGCAATGACGTAATTGAAATTGCTAAAAACGTAAAGCCCTCCGCACGTGGGGAATTAGAAATAACAGCAGTTAATAATGAATATTTAAGCCGAAACAAGTTAAAGGTTACCTTGATGGGTCGCGGTATGGCGTGGCTTGATACAGGAACACCTCAAGGAATGCTTCAGGCAAGTTCTTTTATTCAGACAGTACAGGATATGCAAGGGTTCTATATCTCATGTCTGGAAGAAATTGCATGGCGCAGAGGTTTTATCAGCGATGCTCAGTTGCGGAAATTGGGCGAGGAATTAAAAATGACAGAATACGGAAAGTATATCCTGTCTTTGCTTGATTAATTGCGTATTTGAGAATGGGAGATGAGTAATATGAAGGTCTTAATCACAGGAGGAGCAGGCTTTATCGGAGGAAATTTTGTTCATCACATGGTGAATAAATATCCTGATTATGAAATTGTGGTTGTTGATAACCTGACTTATGCAGGTAATCTGGCTACCTTGAAGCCTGTATGGGAAAATATTCAATTTTATAAGGCGGATATTGCTGACCGAAAGGCGATTTATCAGATTTTTGAAGCAGAAAAACCTGATATTGTTGTAAATTTTGCAGCAGAGTCTCACGTGGATCGTTCTATTGAAGAACCTGAGATTTTCTTAAAAACAAATATTCTTGGAACACAGGTGTTAATGGATGCTTGTCGCACCTATGATATTAAGCGTTATCATCAGGTTTCTACT
>JAZRCD010000075.1:0-6970 GCA_045635425.1 Ructibacterium sp.
GAGGGACAAGACCCGGAACCGAAGTGGTATTGCCTTGCTGCCAATCAATCCACCAAAAATCCACACCCTCTTCTTCCATGGGGTGGTGCAGTTTTTCAAAATAATTTTCCATAAACTTAGGATTCTCGATTTCAAAAGGAACCGGATCTTGGGACGCAGGATCGACTCCCATAGCCTTTGCCATATCTTCATAGGCTTTTTCATGGGCGGCCACGCCTTCCTGGGGATGCAGATTCAGAGTTGTAACCATTCCCTCGTTATGCAGAAAATCCAAGAAAGCTTTATGGTCAGGGAAGATATTCTTATCCCACGTATATCCTGTCCATCCGGTACCATACTTGGGATCAATCTTTACATAATGCCAATCCATGTCAATTACAGCAACACTGAAAGGAACCTCTTCTGCCTTGAATCGATTCATCAAATTGGTATATTCCTCTTGGGTATATGCATAGTATCGGCTCCACCAGTTACCCATGGTATACCGAGGAAGCAGCGGGGTTTTACCGGTCAAGTGATAATAGTCTTTCAAGCAGCCTTTGGCATCATATTTAATGGAAGAATCTCCGTAACAGAATAAGTAGGTATCCACATTCCCTTCCTGTCTGGTTTCAATCCATCCATCCTCGCAAATCACCAGAGACCGGCTGTCATCCAATGTAGTCATAGGTCCATAACTGATAATGCCCGGTTCTAATTCACAAGCACCATCCACCTTGTCCAGCGTTCTTGCAGTCCCTTTGAAATCATAAGTATCCGGCTGGTTAAACCGCCAGTAGGTAGAGGTTCCTCCGGCACGCACCGAGGAATTTCGTCCTACATAACGAACATTTAAACTGTTGGTGCTGAAGGGCTGATGAAAGTAATATTTCAATTCAACATGCTCTGTAGTAATGGTAAGTAAATCATCGGTTTTGGTTACCTGAAACGGAACCGATTCAAACTGACGATTGATAACCATTTGGGTGGCTCTGTCCTCAAAGCACCCGTTTTCGCTATACTCCATACGAATCAGGCGGGAAGTCAGAACGGTAAACCGATACTTCTCACCTGTTACCATTGCCTTTTCGTCCGCAAGTGGTGTTGTTTTATAACTATATTTTTCATTGATTCGCATTTCATGCACATCCTTTGAAAAGTTCTTGATGATAGCATTGTACCACACCTCGTCAAAGAAAGCAATGTTTATTCTTGCAGAAAACAATGTAATTATGGCACAGAAAAACACCTGCTAAACAGCAGGTGTTTTCTTATTATCCTTTTTCCTTGTAGCGATATACCGTTCTTTCGTCAATATCAATATCTCTTCCGCTATCATAGGGTTCATCATCGTCCCAACCAGACCAGCGAGACCATTCTCCCCATTCCCAATAAACGTATTCTCGATAAATATCTCGGCTGCGATATTGGGTATACTCTCCACCTTCTGTATCCATAAGATACCACCGATAACAGGAGTTGTTGCACCGATACTTATCCCCGTTGACATAGTAAATAGATCCCCATGTGGGATGATCTTCATCTGCATAGGGAAGTTTTTCACTAAACCATCCCAATTCATGATAATCACATTCTGAATGGAATTTATAGTCATTGGTATAATACCGATTTTCCGCATCGGAAATGTGTCCCGTACAATAGTGCGCGTAAAAATACTCTTTGGGAGAAGATTGGGTTCTGGTTTCTACCTCCCGATCTTCGTTGGCACTAATATAAGAATCCTGCCAACTGCTCCAATTGCCGTAGGTTATATTTTCTTCTACAAAATTACTTGCCCACGTCTTATAATCCAGCGTAAAATATTCTTTTTCTCGTGTTCGGTAACGATATTCCTCCTGCTCTTCAATATAGAACAAATCTTCATCAACATCACTCGGCAAGGAGGTAACCCAGTCAGACCATTGGAAGTTCGGCGGAGTAATGGAAACCAAATTATATCTTTCATTCCAATCTACTCTACACCCCAACCCCTCTGCAATGGCACGGACCGGCACCAGTGTTCTTCCGGATAATTCAATTGGTGCTGTATCCAGCTGTATTTCCTTACTATTAACCTGCATGGTTGTTTTTCCGATAGAAACCTTAACGGTTCGATCTCCCTTTTTTCCGCTCGCCGTCTGTGTCGACGAATCCCATGAGACTTGTGCACCCAGTTCCTCAAAAATCTTTCGCATAGGGACCATAGTACGATCATGATAGATAATAGGTTCCTGATCAAATGAGATTTCTCTGTTGTTGATTTCAACCGTTACATTCCGGACATCTCCATGGATAACCACTTTGGATTCTGTTGTCAGTGTTTCTCCATTGTCAAAGGTAACAACCGCCTTCAACATATGATTTCCCGGAAACATCGATGCATCAATCATTGCTGTATAAGGCATTTCACTTGCCATACCCACATAATTCCCATCGATAGAATATACTACATTTTTCGGCTTGGCACCATAGGAATGTGCATAGAGAGATAATTCAAAGACGCTTTCCAAACTGACACCGTTATAAATAGGTCTGCTACAATATCCGGTGCTATTGTTATAGTTGTCCTGAATAAAATTAGGCCTCTTTACCAGTTCCAGATATTCTTGTTGCACCTTCGCCTGATTGGACAAGCGAAAATCGTCATATTCGTTTCCACCGTCCACATACCAATCGAAATACGCAATCAACTTAATCTGCGGATAAACCATAGGAAGATAACAATATTGCTCCTGCAATCTTTGAATGGCAAATTCCGTGGTATCTTCTCCTGTTGTCATAACCTTATGACCCACGCCGGATTCCGAAATCATAATGGGCTTTCTGTCTCCGTATGTCTTAACAATATCCTCCACCATCAGTACCGGATCAGAATTGATTCCTGTCTTATAAATAATCTCACTGGCTTCCGATTGGTTTTTGTCCCCTTTGAAGTAGTTTTTTGCATACAAGGACATTCCAACCCAATCCACATAAGCATCACCGGGATAATATTCATCAATATCCAGATACCAATTGGATTCTTGACTGGGGCTCCATACCATGGCTACATTGCTGTTTCGGTTATGAAAATAATCCGACACATATCGGAAAGCATCCCGAAACTCTTGTGGTGTTGCCAAATTACTCCACACATCAAATTCTGCCGCAAATCTCAGATAAATGGGCACATTGGAGTAATTGCTGAACATACGAGAAATTTCTTCCAAATAGGCGTTCATCTTACGAACATTACGTATATCTGTCGCCTCTTTGGGACAATTTAAAGCAAACTCCACCGCACATCCCGAGGCAGCAGCCTTCTTTACAATATCGGTGTTATAAGGCAGAAGACTTTGCCCAAACTCCTGATAAGTCAACACCATGGATTCCCGGGCTAACTTTCCATTCATTCTGGTCCCGCCATTGGAGCAAGTGCCATATAACACACCATTTCTCGGCTCATTTTTTGCATCGTAATAAACAGGAGAGCCACCATCTGTATACATGGTTATCCGCGGCTCGTACTGAAGGATTCTTGCTTCAGCTCCCTTGATATAATCGTAAAATTCTTCTGTGTAAGATCCCACAGAATCCAAAAGATTCCGAAACGCGTCGGCACTGTTTTCATATTCCCCAAGGGCCGCATAGGCTAAACCAATCTGATTGTATCTCCCTACCATGATATCATTCTTCTCATAACCATCAGGGGCATTTTCCATGATGTTCACAATTTGGCTACCATATTCAATGATTTTTCGGTAATCATCCCGCGTCTTGTTTGTTTTATTAATCAATGCTGCATACTTATCATTAACTGCCCAAAAACTGTCCGGATATGTATATGCAAAAACACCCATACTGCTTGTAACAACAAGAATAAAACACAGTAACACCAATAGGATTTTTCTCATCTTCATCTCCCCCTACGTCTTGATTAGATAAATTGTAAGGTTTGTTATTTTTTCTATTTTATCACACTTTTTGACTTATGGCAACAAAGAATCCCGTGGAGTAATCTCCACGGGATTTTCAGATAGCAATTTATTCCCAACCATCAATACCGGTTGACGTATATACATATACTAATCCATCTTCTTCCCAGAAACCAATGCCGGTTTTGGTTCTTGAATTAATATAACCAATCACCCAATCTCCATCGATTTGCTTGTTTAAGTCAAATCGATAACCAACGGTTTCAAGATAGTCTTTGTAGGCCTCTACTTCTTCTCCACCTGCAAGATAAGACCAACACTCTCCATCAACACCGTAGGCAGCTGCACCAGTTACCCATCCGAAATCCGGAGCAGTGGTTCCTTCATAATACTTCTTAGAAACAGGCTGTGGAGAAGGCCAAATTTCCATATTATCTACCCACATTTTCAATGTACGACCATACTGATCCCAAACAACTTCACCAAACATGGTTAGTTCCTCCACGGGGATCATGGTATAACCATTCATATTATAAGAGGTGATCCGATATCCGTCAGCATAAACCCTAATATCAGTAGACAGAATATCTGCATACTTAGCACCAGTAGAATAGCTTTTATCAACGTGATACAGATAATCCAGATAATACGCATCATTCCGATAAATATTTAAGGTTCTTTCGTAAGGATCCCATTCCACATCGAATCCAAAATCTCTCAAATCCTCCGCAACAACAACGGAAGTCCCGTTTACAATATAGGACGGAATTGCAAAGTGATTGATATATGCCACAATATCAGTATGCAGTGCAGTACCAATCACATCCCCTACTCTTGCCTCTGCCACCATGCCAAAACTGGACAGCACCAGAACCATTACCAATACAAGTGTAATAACTTTTTTCATTTTTCTTCCTCCCTTTCTATTTTCTTCATTATAACTCTGTTCCTATTGAATTGCAAGCCTTTTTTTCTTCTCATCCTTGGCGTGCACTTTTTTCTTTGTAATACGTTCATTTTTTGATACTACTGTTTACCATTGTGCACTATAATCCTCTTGACGAAAGACCGCTACAATGATATGATAGGAAAAGATTATGTTGAAAAAGGAGTCTTTTTCTTATGGATAAAAAACGTTATGCTATCATCGGATTTGGCGGACTTGGAAAAACCCACTTTCACAATCTGATGAAAATTGAAAAACAGCGTGGTGATATGGAACTGGTTGCAATCTGCAACGAGGATCTGGACGCTATTACCCAAAATGTGAAACTGAATATTGCAGCAGTTTCTATGGAGAATTTTGATTTTTCCAAGTACCATCTTTACACCGACTATAAAGATATGATGGAAAAGGAACATCTGGACTTTGTCCTGATTGCTCTGCCCAGTTTCCTCCATTGTGAGGTTGCGGTTTATTGCATGGAACATGGAGCAGACGTATACACCGAAAAACCCATGGCCATCACTCCGGAGCAGTGTGCTTTGATGATTGAAACCGCACAAAAAACCGGCAAAAAACTGATGGTCGGACATTGTCTGCGGTTTACCGATGAATATGTTTTCATCAAGAACGCCATCGAGAATAACACCTTTGGTAAGCCCATTAAGGCAGAGTTCTCCAGAAAGTCTCCCGTTCCCGCATGGTCGGCAGGTGGCTGGCTTCTGAACGAGGAAAAGAGTGGCGGCTGTCTTGTAGATATGCACGTTCACGATGTGGATATGATGGTTTGGCTTTTTGGAAAACCGGAAGACGTCCACGTGGTTTCCTCCCACCAGATGTCCAGTTATGAATGTACTTATGCCATCTACAAGTACCCCAATCTGGCAGTTTCCATCATTGGTGACTGGGGTATTCACGGCACCTATGAATTTGAAGCAAAATATGCCATTACCTTTGAAAACGCTTATGTGGAATCCATCAATGGTAAGGTTACTGTCTACACCAACGAAGAAAAGTACGAACCGGAGCTCCCCGGCGTAGATCCCATGTATAACGAAATCGTGGAATTCTTAGAAGCGGTGATTGAGGACAGACCTTTCAAGACCGCTGATGTTACCACCGTAAAAGATACTATGGATGTTATCTTCACGGAAAAAGAACTGGGAAAAGCGTAAAAACTATTTACAAAAAACGGAGAGATGCCCCTTGCGGGCATCTCTCTTTTTTAATGCAAAAATTCTTTTTCTATAATATAGTCAAGCAACGTTTTAAGTGCTTTTGACATCCATTTGTTTTTATGATAGATAATCTGCTTCCAGATTTCTACCTTTACATCCCGTACATCAAGATAACAAAGTTCTCCTGACTCAACCATATCCTTGGTTACAAAATCCGGCAAAAAGGAAATGACATCATCCTGAGCAATTAAGGACGTTATCATATCGGTTCTTCCAATTTCAAGAATCGGAACAATCTCCAAAGACTTTTTGGCAAGCTCCTTATCAAAAACTCTGCGATATCCTTGTCCATACTCGGTTAATACAAAGGGCTCGTTGACAATATCCTTAACGGACAACTTCTTCTTGCCTGCAAATTTGGAGTTCGGATTTGCCACGAAATGCATCGAAACAGGCTCCTCTTTTGCAATAATATAATCCTTATGATAGGAGTGACTATCAAGGGTTATGATGACATCCGCTTCGTTATGGTCAAGCATATCAAACATGACTGAGGTATCTGCTGTAGTAAATTTAATGGAAACATCAGGATATAAGTTATGAAACTCGATATAATTTCGGCTAATCATAGCATCGCATAAGGAATCCGGCGTTACCAGATGAATATGTCCTGACAATTTCTTTTCTTCTTCCATCTGTTCCTTGAATTCCTCGGTTAATGCTTGCACCTGATGCGCATAGGATATGAGCTCGCGTCCTCGCTCTGTAAGAGTGATGGTATGATTGATTCGCTCAAACACAAGACATCCTAATTCTTCCTCCAACTGTTTAATCTGAAACGAGACCGTAGATTGCGAATATCCAAGCAATTCTGCCGCCTTTGTAAAACTTCCAAGTTCTGCAACGTGTATAAAGGTGATTATGTTGCGAAGTTCCATTGTATTTTCCTCCATTAT
>JAZRCD010000076.1:0-3084 GCA_045635425.1 Ructibacterium sp.
GCCGCAAACTTCTCACGGAACTCCGCGTTATCCGCCATAGGTGCCAGATTCTTCAGTTGGGTATAATCCTTCACCCAACCGTCGCCGATAGCCTCGGTAATCAGTTCCGATAGTTCGGGATTCGCCTTGTAAAGCCAACGACGGAAGGTAACACCATTGGTCATATTCTTAAACTTGTAAGGATAGATGCTATAGTAATCCTTAAAGGTTTCCTGCTTCAAAATCTCGGTATGGAGTGCTGCCACACCATTGATACTGTGGCATGCGGTCAAACAGAGGTTTGCCATACTCACTTGGCCGTGGGCAATGACTGCCATATACTCAATCTTCCCGTGGTCACCGGGGAATCTCTCCCACAGAGCCTCACGCTGTCTTCTATCAATCTCACGGATAATCATAGCAAGACGGGGCAGGAGTTTCTCCACCATTTCAAAGGGCCATTTTTCCAATGCCTCACAAAGAATGGTATGATTGGTGTAGGCAAAAGTTCTTCCTACAATACTCCATGCATCGTCCCAACCCATGCCCTCTTCGTCCATCAGAATCCGCATCAGTTCAGGGATGGCAATGGTGGGGTGCGTGTCATTGATATGAATCTGGATATACTCGGGAATCTCATAAAGGGAAAGTCCCTTTTTCTTATGCTTTGCCAGAATCCATTGGATGGTTGCAGAAACAAAGAAATACTGCTGCTTCAAACGAAGCATTTTCCCCTCGTAGTGGTTGTCCTCGGGATAGAGGATTTTGGAGATTACCTCTGCCAGTTCCTTATTCTCGGTTGCCTTGATATAGTCACCGCGATTGAACTCGCTCATATCCATCACTTCGGGAGACCGCGCCTGCCAAAGGCGAAGGGTATTTACTGTCTCACTTTCAAAACCGGTAATGGGCATATCAAAGGGCTCTGCAATAACTGTGTTGTAATCGGTATGACGGAATTTCAACTGACCATCTTCCATGTACTCCTCAATCCGTCCGTTAAAGTGGACTTCCTTGATATCTTCCGGTCTTGCAATATCCCATACGTTACCGCTTTGAAGCCACGGATCCGGCATCTCAATCTGGTAGCCATCTACAATCTTCTGTCGGAAAAGTCCAAACTCATAGCGGATACCGCATCCATATGCCGGCATCTCCAAATTGGTCAAAGAATCCAGAAAACATGCCGCCAGTCTGCCAAGACCGCCATTGCCCAAGCCTGCATCGGTTTCGTATTCCTCCACCTGGGAAAGAGAAACGCCCATCTCTTCCAAAACCTCACGATAGAGTTTGGTCTCGGTCAGATTCATCAGGTTATTTCCCATAGCTCTGCCCATCAGGAATTCGAAGGACAGATAATATAATTCCTTCTGAGGTTTTTGTTCGGTCTTCTCATGATATGCCATCCACTTTTCCATGATTTCATCACGAATGGTATAGGATACTGCCGTGTAGATTTCATGCAATGTGGCCTTTTCTACCGTCTTTCCGAAATATCTTTTTATCTTTCCTGTAATTTCATCCTTAACAAAGGCTTTTTTCTGAGTGTATGCATCAAGTTTTGTGGTACTTTTTTTCACTTATGCTCCTCCTAAACAATACGTCTTTCCCTTATTTCAGGAAAATCAACCTATATTATACCACAAATTACGAAAGATAGCAAACCTTTTTTTCACTTTTTTCATAGAAATTTTTACTGAAAATCTATTTGACAAACACCGGTGTTTCCCGTATAATTTTACTAATGAAAGACAAGGAGGAAAACGGCTATGGAACGGTCACCGAACAGAAGTGAAATTCTGCGGTATTTAGGGCATCGCGGTCAAGAACTTGACCCACAGACCGAATGCTTGCTGGACACCTGCATGCATGCCATGACCAAGGCGGTCAAGCCTCGATTTTGCTATAGCATTTTCTCCCTGAAACACGAGGATACTCTGTTTCTTCCCGAATGTAATCTGCATCTTCCGGGCAACCACATCAAAAAACATCTTAGGTCTTGTTCTCAATGTGTTCTTTTAGGCGCAACCCTCGGCATTGAGGCGGACAACATGATCCGCATTGCTGAGGCAGAATCCATGACCAAGGCGGTAATATTAGATGCCGTTGCCACCCAGATGATTGAGGAACTTTGCGACTGTGCCGAAGAAGAACTTCGACAGATGGCAGAAGAAAACCATCTCTACCTTACCTCCCGATTCAGTCCCGGATATGGGGATTTACCCATCACACTCCAGCACCGAATTTCGGAAATTCTGGATACCCCTCGCAAAATCGGTCTTACTGTCACCGAACAATCTCTGATGATTCCAAGAAAATCGGTAACCGCCATCATCGGGTTATCCTCAAACGCTTGTCAAACCACCCATCATAACTGTGCAGAATGTTCTCTTTATGAGCGCTGTCAGTTCCGAAAGGAGAACTCTTCCCATGAATCTTAACCAAGAATTTTTGATTTTTGATGGTGCTATGGGCACCATGTTACAGGCAGCAGGACTTCCTGCCGGAGGTCTCCCTGAGGTTTACAACATAGAACATCCTGATGTCATTCTTGACATTCACAAAAAATACATTGCCGCCGGATGTCAGGTGATTACCGCCAACACCTTTCAGGCAAATGCTCTGAAACTGAAGGACTGTCCCTACTCTCCCACAGAGTTGATTACTGCAGGCATTACTCTTGCCAAAGAAAGCGGCGCCAAGTATGTGGCATTGGACATCGGCCCTTTGGGTCAGTTGATGAAACCCATGGGAACACTGACCTTTGATAAGGCTTATGAACTCTTTACCGAACAGATTCTGGCAGGCGTAAAGGCAGGCGCCGACATTATCTTATTCGAAACCATGTCCGACCTTCTGGAAGTGAAAGCCGGCGTCCTTGCCGCTAAAGAACATTGCGATTTACCTGTTTTTGTTACCATGACCTATCAGCAGGACGGCAGAACCTTTGTGGGTGTAGACCCTCAAAGCGCCGCTATCACTCTGTCAGGTCTCGGCGTGGATGCTTTGGGCGTGAATTGTTCCTTAGGTCCTAAGGAATTATCCCCCATCATCGACACTCTTTTGACCTACTCTCGTGTTCCTGTTATGGCACAACCCAATGCA
>JAZRCD010000077.1:0-4577 GCA_045635425.1 Ructibacterium sp.
ATAAGCGCTACACGTTTTGAGTTTGCATTTGCTCCAACAGAAGCAAGCAATGCTGTAACGCAAGTACCAATATTAGCGCCAAGCACGATAAACAATGCTAAATCAAGCGGCAGTACACCGGCACCGACCATTGTAATAACAACACCCGTTGATGCAGAAGAACTCTGGATCAGTCCGGTAAATATAACACCAACCCAAATAAGCAAGAGCGGGAAATCAATCTTTTTGAAAATTTCCGTAAACATATTCTCAACAAGAGGATTTCCAAAAGCCTGTTCGCTGCTCATAACCTCAAGTCCAACGAAAATCAGACCTAAACCGCAGCTAAGACTACCGGCGATCTTGATTTTTTCTTTTTTAGAAAAGCCCATCATAACACCGGCAAAGGCAAGAAGGTACATTACCAAATTAAAATAATCGTTCTTGAGAGCAACCAGAACTCCCGTAACTGTTGTACCGATATTGGCACCCATAATGATAGGAGTTGCTTGCATCAAGGTCATAACTCCTGCATTAACGAGACCTATAACCATAACCGATGTTGCCGACGAGCTTTGAATAATGGCTGTGACGCCTGCACCAATACCAACGCCTGAAAAACGGTTGTTGCTGATTCGTTCGAGAAGCCGTTTCATGCCTTTACCGGCACTTTTTTCCAAGGCATCACCCATGAAGTTCATACCTACAATAAAAACACCGACACCTGCAAGCAACCAAATAAGGCTGCCGATCAGTTGCATGATTTCTTCTGTTGACAACATAAATATTTCCCCTTTCACAAAGAGCAGACAATATTCCAAACTGCCCCGCCTCATTAAATATAACATTTTTTGAGTTAAGATACGGTAAATATTAAAACAGCATTGAAGCAACTGTTTCAATGCTGTTTATGTTATGCATTCAAGCGATAGCCTACTCCAAGCTCATTTGCAATATAGTTTTGTTCACCCGGCTTATCTCCGATTTTTTTTCGAATATTTGCCATATTAACTTGTAGTTTTTTGATACCGGTTTCCCCGGCATATCCACCCCAAATAGCTTTGATAATTGCGGCGTAGGTTATCATTTTTCCACAATTTTCGGAAAGGAGAGCAACGATATTATACTCCGTTTGTGTCAGATGTATTTCCTCACCCTTTATAAACACTTGACGTGCGTCATAGTCAATTTCTAAATCCTTTAGCGTGAATTTACCACCCGGTAATCTGCCTTCATCTGCACTAAAACGATTATTTCGAAGCGTGGCCCTTACTCTGGCAAGAAGTTCCCCTGAACTGAAGGGTTTGGTAATATAATCATTTGCACCACCGTCTAATGCGGCTATTTTATCAGATTCATCCGTGCGTGCAGATAAGACAATAATCGGAACCAATGAATCTTTTCGCACAAATTCGAGAAAATTCATTCCGTCGGCATCAGGAAGACCAAGATCTAAAATAACAAGTTCGGGCAGATACGAATTGAACAATGTTTTAGCAGAAGAACAAGAGTTAGCATGTATGACTTGATATCCTTCTGTTTCAAGCATTGTTGCCACAAGATTGCGGATGTTTTTTTCATCTTCAACAAGAAGAATTTTGTATTTATTTTGTATCATAACTTACTTCTTCCGTGTCCAACTCAAAACGGAATACCGCACCTCCTGTCTTAATATTCTCGGCATATATAGTGCTGCCGTGTGCTTTAATAATTGATGAGCATACAGAAAGACCAATGCCGGCGTTTTTCTTTTGACTGTCAGCAACATCGTTTTCCGAGCTATAATATCCGGTAAATAATGTTTCGAGATATTTTGGATTGATACCGCAGCCATTATCCCTTATTTCAAAAACAGCACGATTGCCAAGCACGGTAACCCGAAGAATTAATGTTGTCATTCCTTTTGCGTGTTGCACCGCATTTTCAAGAATGTTAATGAGAACCTGTTCAATTAAAATTGCATCCATGGGAATAATAACCATATCATCATGAAGCTCTATTTTAACCTTTTGAGAAGGATAACGTTTTTTAAATTTTAACATTACCGAGTCAATAAGTTCTTCAAGAACGGTAGGCGATTTTATAATTTTGATTTGTCCGCTATCAATTTTGGTGACAGAAAGGAGATTTTCCACCATACGAACAAGCCACTCGGAGTCTTCTTTTATACCTACCACAATTTTTGATTTTTGTTCCTCTGTCATTACTTTTCCGTCTTCAAGAAGCGTTGTACTTGAGGCATAAATCGTAGTAAGAGGTGTTCTGAGATCATGAGAAACCGCCCTTAATAAATTTGCGCGCATACGTTCTTTTTCACTTTCCGTTTTTGCGGCTTCGTGCTGTTTGAGTTTTGTCGTAAGAGCACTTGTAAGAACTGCGATTGCAATCATAATAATAGCAGAAATGAGATTAACAGGAATTGTAAAGTTAAGAGCAAAGTATGGAAACGTAAAAGCATAGTTTACTGCAATCGTTCCGATAAAAGCACCTAAAACACCGTAAAAATAGCCATCGGTCAGTAATGAAATAAGAAAAACGGCGAACACAAAAACCGTTGTTATATGCTCTTGAACACTAAATATGTATTGAAAAAGCAAACTGAGTCCAAAAGCACAAATAAGGGATATCACTGTAATCAAAATGTTTTTTGTGCATTTTTTATACACTAAAATTCACCTTCTTTTAGAACGATTTATTTTATTATATTACAGTTCGGGTTAAGATACAGCAAATTGTAAAACACTTAAATCTTGTATTGTATAAATAATAACACATTTTTAAAAAAACTTCCATAAGAAACTTCCGCAGTTTATTCTTCCCCGGAAAAACAAATTGGATCTTTAACCCAAGGACGGATCTCATTATTTATGCCATGCCGGAGACCTTCTTCCTCCGTTGCGGTGCGCTGATCCCGGTTTCCGTGCTGAGTATTTCCGCAGGCCTGTGTATTGCAGGTCTTGCCTTTGGTAAAAAGAAGCCCGATCAATCAAGAAAAACCTCACTTTGCAAAAGGCAGAGTGAGGTTTTTGCGGTTAATGAGAAAGTTAATATTTCTTCCCTCCGGCATAGCCACAGTGGCGGCAGAGATCTTCGCAGGGGTGGCGGTTTTGCAGGGAGGCTTTCAGGACTTGGGCACGGGGGGAGGAGAGGATGTCTTCTAAGCTTTGGGTAAAGAGGTTTCCCAAGGGGATGTTGCCCTCTGCATCCAGACAGCAGGGGACTACGGTGCCGTCGCAGAGGATGCCGATCTGATCCCGCAGGCCGTAACAGCCGTAGGAGCCCTCTTGCAAGGGAGCTTCGGGATCCGGCCAGTCGAAGCGTTCGCCCCATTCCAGAAAAACCCGGGGGGCTACACGGGAGCCGGAATAGGTATCTGCCCAAGGAGCAGGGAAGAAGGCTTCCATTTGTGCAAGGATCTGCGTATTCAGCTGATCCTCGCCACCCTGATTCCACAGGCGCAGGGCGCAAAGAACCCCTTGCTCCGAGGCGGACTTGCAGAAGCGGAAGACCCCTTGCAGATATTCTTCCAGACTTTGCCCCATGGAGTTGACCTCATAGCAGTGGAGGGAAAGGCTGATCTTGTACAGATTCTCTTGGGCAAGGAGCAGTTCCGACTGCTTGGGTAGCAGGGTGCCGTTGGTGGTGAGGATGACCTTGAAGCCCAGTTCCTTGGCTATGGCGAAGAGCTCTCCCAATTGGGGATGGAGCAGAGGCTCTCCCATGAGGTGGAAATATAGGAATTGTACCTGTCCTTGGAGCTTCCTTGCCAAAAGGCGAAATTCCTCCGTGCTGAGGAAATGCGCCTTCCGCTTGGTGCCGTGGCAGAAGCTACAGGACAGGTTGCAGACATTGGTGATCTCCAAATAAGCTTTCTTTAACATAGGGGCTTGTCCCTCCGTGGATCTTCTTCCCCTATATTATACAATAAAATTTCCCAATTGTCACAGTTTTTTTCAAAAGATTTTGAGGCAATGGAAAAAAGCACTTTGAAAATGGTAAAAAATGTTGTATACTTATTCTGTACACTATGAAAAAATTAGGAGGATGTATATGAAACGTTTCACTTCTGTAGTCGCAATGTTTCTCCTTCTGGCAATGGTTCTGTCCCTGCTTCCGGCTCCCGTAGCCAAGGCAGAACCCATGGCAGAGGAAAAACCCGAGACCAAGGCTGTGTCTGTGAGCAGTGTATCTGTTCCCGCATACAGCGGCGGCAAGTCTTCCGGCTGGATGACCTATGACTGCGGTCAGAGCTTTGCAATGGGAAATACCGGCAATCAGTCCAAAATGATGATCGTCACCGGTACCACTTCCAGCCAGTTCCTGACCTACGGCGACACCCTGAAAAGCAAGGGCTACACCGTCCTGTATGAAAAGAAGGTTGCCGCACAGACGGATTACAACCGTCACTATAAGTTCCTGTCTCCCGACGGCACCTACAGTGTCTACACCTACTTCGTAGAGGCCTACAAGGAGACCCGCATCATTGTAGATACCAATGCAGATAACCTGCGCAGATTCAGCTACGGCGGCAGTGGGAACAACATCTACCGCACGGAGCTGTATGCGGTGCCTTTCTCCGCATCCGAAGACGGCTTCCT
>JAZRCD010000078.1:0-3093 GCA_045635425.1 Ructibacterium sp.
TTGATTTCCTCTGTGATTTGTTTCAAACCCTCTTCGTTCACATCGCAAAGAACAACGTCTCCGCCAAGTTCTGCAAAACTTTTCGCAAACGCCACTCCCATTCCCGATGCAGCACCGGTGGAAATGGCTACCTTTCCTTGAAAATTCATTTTCCTTCCCCCTTTTGATAAGTTAGAATTCCCTCACCGACACCCATGACATTTCCATTCTTCAGGTATTGGTAAAAATTTTTCTGCAAAAGCGTGGTCAACTGTGCTTCCTGCACATCCTCCCACTTTTCCCGATAAAAAATCCTCCACAAGTCTAAGTTGTCGGTTTCTCGCTCTGTCACAATATCAAATCGATGATAGAAACTTCGCAGATTGGAGTTCTCCGGAAATAGTTCATAATGCCCCGGATAAAGCATCCATGTGCAACAATGAACCAACATCTTCTCTCCTTGTTTATGGTAGAAGTCGTAGGCAAGAGCCAACGACCGCTCCACCTCCTCCGGCGGAAGCGGACTCCCCGACGGAATATGGCAGGTAAGCACCACGTCTCCCTTTTTTGCCACATCTTTATAATCGTATTCCAAGGTCATTTTCTCGTACTGGAGTCTGCCCAAGGCATACAACCTGCCATAGAAAATCCCGTGAAACCACCAAAGCACCGAGGTTCCCCAGATACCATGGAGTTTCTTACATTCAAAGAGTTTGGTTCGCAAATCACCCAAGGTATCCCGAAAAATCTCCTGCGAAATACCCTTTGCCTGATACTGTTCCCATAAGGGCTCCGCACACAGAAGCAGGAACATCATATCCACTGTATATCGATGAATTTCCTCGCCTTGCGAAATCTCTTCCAAGAAATCCCGATATCGAAAAGTTTCCTCCGAGAAGAAAAGTTCCCTTGCCCGACGGAATAAATCCTTTCGTTCCATCCCTTGATAGGTGGAGGACAAATACACCGTTGCCTCTTGGGGAAACCCCAAATATTCGCACACTTTTCTGATCATGGATTCACCTCGTTTCCACTTTATCCGCATTCTAACACATTCTATTTCTTCTTGCAATACCAAATTTGATATTGTTTTTGTGCTTTTTGATACTATAAAATGGTTTTGCTTGATTTTATTTGACGAAAAAGCTATAATCAAGGTCAGGAGGTGAGTTTTTTGGATTCCTTGCAACGTTTAACGGTTACCGATGTTCTGTCCGGCTTTACCGTTCTTTTTGAAAAAGGACGGCACGAGACTATTTCCAACCGCCGGCATTATGGCTTATCCTTTTGCGAAACGGGTCAGATTACCTATCATCATCGGGGAAAAGACTACGTGTCCGACCCTCATCATCTTATGATTCTGCCCAAAGGACAGACCTACACCATACAAGGAAACAAAACCGGCACCTTTCCCGTGATTGATTTTGAATGTCTCAATTTCTCCTGCGATACCATCCTTCGGATTCCCGTTCGGAATGTGGAGCCCCTGATGAAACTGTTTCGGCAGATTCGCTCCCTTGCCTTGTTCGAGAAAAACAGAGCCATAGTGATTTCCTTATTTTATCAGATGATTCAACAAATCTCCACCGCCGAAGACGAGGTTCCGCCGTTACTTCTTCCGGCACTCACCTTTCTTGAAAAGAATTATGCCTCCCCCCACCTGACCAACGGTGTCTTAGCAAAGGAATGTAATATCAGCGAGGTGTATTTCCGCAAACTGTTTACCAAGACCTACGGAATCCCCCCAAAACAGTATGTCATCAACTTCAGGGTAGAAAAGGCAAAACAACTGCTCACTGAGGGGATTCTGCAGATTTCCCACATCTCTGAGCAATGCGGTTTCTCCAATATTTATCATTTCAGTCATCTTTTCAAAGAAAAAACAGGGATCTCTCCCAGCGAATATATGAAAAAGAATCAAATCCGCAAAATATAAAAGGACTTGCGTTACGCAAGTCCTTATTTTATACAATTACAAACCCATCTTGGGTTTGTTCCAACTTTCCGTGCCAGAGATACACAGTGTCCCAACGAATTTCGGTTTCCTTGGCATCCCAACCATGGAAAAACACGTGGATACCGTCTTCATCCTGAAGAAGGGAACAATGACCTGCTCCCTTGGCCCATTGGTTTTTGGAAAGGATAGGTTTTTCCCACTTGGTCCACGACTTGGGATCCATGGGGTTATCTCCCGTCAATTCCAGAATCGCAATGCAGTAATCCTCGCACCATGAACCTGATGCAGAATAGGTAAGATAATGCTTACCATTCACGGTCAATGCATAAGCACCCTCGTTGATGTTCGGTGCGATGTCATCGCCTTTACATCCCAACTTTTCCCAATCGTGCTCAGGAGTAGAAATCATTGCACGCTGGGTGGAGAGACTGCAAACACCGTCCATCTTAGCAATATAAAGATTCTGACAGCAATTTACATCCCCTTCCCAACCGGACCAGATGTAATACTTCTCACCCTGATATTCCATAATGGTTCCGTCAATGGCCCACTTATCATTTTTCTCCTGGATTTTTCCTTTCATGGAATAAGTATCCATGGGGTTGTCTGACCCGTTTTCCAGCACATACATTCTGTGGTTGGCATTTTCGCCATCGTCACATGCCACATGAATATAACATTGATCGTCTATGATATGCAGTTCCGGTGCCCAATGCTGTTTGGAATATTCCTTGCCTTCCTCAGCAATATAGACACGCTTACCTTCTGCCTGAAACAATTCCTCCAAAGTATCTCCCTGCGCCACGCTCACCGAAAGAAAATCTTCGGTAAAACACCGATAATACTTACCCTTATGTTTCAGCACAAAGGGATCTCTTGCTTTGATGCCCGTAATTCTTGTTTTGATCATATCAATTCTCCTTAACGAATAGTTTTTCTGTCAAGATTACTCCTCAAACCCTGTTTTTCTGTATCGTATGAATGAAATAATAATAGACATCATCGTTATCACTTCACAGATAAGACCTCCAATTGCCAAACAAATCACGGAATTATTAATAAGCCAAATGGGGGATACAAAGAAAAGTCGCATATTTCTGATGAACGCTCCGCTTTTAAACATCAGCGAGTAGGAGGTTGCAATCTGCGCCGACATA
>JAZRCD010000079.1:0-5043 GCA_045635425.1 Ructibacterium sp.
CCGACGCATCGGAGCATCGCACCTCCGCCCATGACATCGCCCTGATGTCCCGGGAACTGATGAAGAACCACCCGGACATCAAGCGCTACACCACCATCTGGATGGACACCATCCGGGACGGAACCTTTGGCCTTTCCAACACCAACAAGTTGATTCGCTTCTATAAGGGTGCCAACGGCCTGAAAACAGGCTCCACCGACAAGGCGAAATACTGTCTCTCTGCCACAGCGGAGCGGGACGGTATGCAATTGATTGCGGTGGTGTTGGGCGCACCCTCCACCGGGGAGCGGTTCAGCAGTGCCACCGCGCTTTTGGACTATGGCTTTGCCAACTATGCGGTAGCGGACACCGAGAAACTTGGTATCGCCATTCCGGAAATTCCGGTGCGGGGCGGAACGGAAACCGCTATTTCTCCCAAGAACGAAACCGCAGGCTTTGTGGTAAAAAAGGGAAACCAAAATAAGATAGACTACGAAATCACAACCAAGGAATTCCTCCGTGCCCCCGTGAAGAAGGGGGAAACCATTGGGGAGATTGTCTACAAAATCGACGGGGAGGAGCTGGTGCGCAAAGACCTGATTGCGCCCAAGGAAATCCCCAGAATCGGTCTGTGGCAAACTTACCTGAAGATGTTAAAGCTCTGGGTGAAGCAATAAAAAGTTCAGACAGAAAAAAATCTATGACAGAAGGTCAAGAAAAAGGTTTACAAACCATGGGATATCCGATATAATAAAACTATACTAAAAAAGGGAAGGTTGTGAGCCTGTGAAGAAAAGAAGATGGATCGGGATTTTGTTGGTGTGTTTGCTCTTGTCCAACGTGAGCGTTTGGGCGGAGGAAAACACGGATCAGGCTTACATGGACGCCGTTACCCTGACCTTGGAAGAAGGAGCAGGAGTTCTGACCCCCGATGCTCCTCAGACAACCGTTACCGCTGTATTAACCGTTGCAGGGGAAGAGCGGATGGGTTCTGCCCAATGGTTCATCGACGATGTTCCGCAGGCAGAGTATTATAACAGCCGGTTCCCTATTTTTGACGGGAAAACAAGTGCGTTGAATCTTTCCATCCCCTTTGACAGAGCCACCGAGGACAGAACCGTCACCGTTGCCTTGGAGGTACACCTGAACGGGGTTATCTGTCGGGCAGAAAAAGAGATTTCAGTTCAGAATCATCCCGCTGATTGGTATGACCAACTGGAAAACCAACGGGTTCTGGAGATGGTGAAGCCGGTGGAGATTGAAGCAGAGATTCTCTACTGGACCCACACCTACACCAATAAATATCAGTCAACCACCAACGGAAGCTTAGGCAAGGGTGCCAAGGTAGTTTATGAAGACCATTACGGAACCACCTCTGCCTATATCAAGATTCCCGGTGAGGAGCGGTATTGCTGGGTACCCTACAGCAGTGTCAGAATCTCCAATAAGAACTACACCGTTTACGAGGATTTCTCTCAAGAAGAGAAAGAAATCTTTGTCAGAGCCAAAGGCTACGAAAGTAGCACCCCCTATCTTGTCTGGATCAACAAAGAAAGACAGAAGGTAAACGTATTTCTTCAGGAGAATGGTAAATGGAACCTGATCCAAACCTTCACCTGCGCCACCGGTACCAATGTTACTCCCACCCCCACAGGTGTGGTGAAGTACTGTTCCTATGGTAGCGGATGGTATCACGGCACCTACTATGTGCGGCCTATCCTCTACTTAATCGAAGAGCGTGGCATTGCCATGCATTCCATCCTCTTCAACCCCAACGGGACCGTACAAGACGGAACCCAAGGCACCCCTGCCTCCCACGGATGTGTAAGAATGCAAAAAGACGACATCAACTGGATGGCGTGTTTTGTGCCGATTGGGACCACCGTCGTGGTGTATTAACAGTCGTGCTTGAAAATCAGGCAATCTGCACTCAAAACATCAACGCCGAAGAACAGTTACATACACAAAGTATGCGCCTGTCCTTCGGCGTTTCGTTTTAAGCACATCTCACCTAATTTTCTGCGCACTCGATTTGTGTAAACGGCGGCTCTTTTCCTGATAAATTGTAGGGGAGGTTCTCGCGTAAAGCAAATATGCCGGTGGCATATTTGTAGCGGAAAATGAGGTGCGACAGCACCGGCTTTTAGGAAATGCAAAGCATTTCTACCTAAAAATTTCCTCCTCCCGCCACCGCCTCTGCGCACTCACGAGATTAGCCCTCCTTGTGTAAAGGAGGGGGGACCGCTTTAGCGGTGGGAGGATTGTCTGTCTTACCGAATCTTGGAGCGTCACCGCTCCTCTGTGCACTTGATTGACAGTCGTGCTTGAAAATCAGGCAATCTTTGCCCGAATCGTCCACGAGGAATGACAGTTACGTACACAAAGTACGCGCCTGCCATCCCTCATCTCCTATCGAACAAATCTCACCTAATTTTCTGCGCACTCACGAGATTAGCCCTCCTTGTGTAAAGGAGGGGGGACCGCTTTAGCGGTGGGAGGATTGTCTGTCTTACCGAATCTTGGAGTGTCACCGCTCCTCTGCACACTTGATTTGCGGAAAAAGTGGCTCGGCAACCACAGAAAATCTTTTTCACATACTATGCTCGGCAATGGGTGGAGCGTCCACTCACGATATGAAAAAGGAAAAAAGGCGTGAAAAAAGGGATGCTCCGGGCATCCCTTAAATTTTTATCGCAGAACAGTAATACCCCGATCGGTGAGTTCTTTGTAAAGGTCATCGGACAAAGAGGAGTTGGTGACAATGTAATGTGCCACCGACAAATCAGAAATCTTGGTAAATGCCGTTCGTTCAAACTTAGAGGTGTCTGCCACCGCAATCCGTGTGGCAGATTGCTCCAGCATGGTGCGGGCAATGGCAACCTCCTTATCATAATAAGTGGTAAAGCCATTCTTTGCATCCACACCGTCCACCGAAAGAATCACCTTATCCGCATGGTAGTTTTTCAGAAGTGTCACCGCATCGTCTCCGTAGGTGAACTGATAGGTGGTGTTTACACTACCGCCCAAAAGGATAATATTGAAGTTCGGAATATTGGCGGCCTCCAAAGCAATGGCAATGGAGTTGGTCACAATCGTCAAATGATAATCCGTGGGCAGAGAACGAAACGCCAAAAGGGAAGTGGTTCCCGAATTAATCATAATGGTGTCGTTATCACAAATCAGATTGGATACCTTCCCTGCAATTTCGGTTTTTTTGCTCTGGTTTGCCTTCATCCGTTGGTTCAGGTTCATATTATAATAAGGCTTGTAGGAACTGACGGCACCACCGTGTACCCGAGAGAGAAGTCCCTTGGATTCTAAGTCCGTCAAATCGTTTCGGATGGTAACCTCCGACACCTCAAATAATACACTGAGTTGAGAAACGGAAACGCTTCCTTTCTCTTCTAACAGTTCCAGAATTTTTTCTTTTCTTTCGTTCAGACCCATAAAGGTGCCCTCCCTATCACGGAAATCTGTATTTTAGTGTACCATAACCCACAAAAATAAGCAAATGTTTTCTTGAAAAAACTTTCAAACGAAAGTAAACGAAAGTTAAACACAAATAAAACGAAGAAAAATTCTTGACATTTTCCGAAAAAAGTGTATAATAGAATCCAGAGAATAAACACCAAAAAGAAAAGGAGAATTTATTATGAGTAAAGATTGGGCAAAGATGGATTTGACCAAGGTTCCTAACATGGTAACCGAGACCGTTCCCGGTCCCAAGTCCATTGAGTATCACGAAAGATGTGCAAAGTATATGAAGGGTTATTCCAGTCAGGTTCAGCTCTTCCCCGTAAGTTTTGAATCCGGTTACGGTTACACCCTGACCGACGTAGATGGTAATACATACCTTGACTTCTCTTCCGGTATTTATGTAACCGGTTTGGGTCATTGTCATCCGAAAATCAGTGAGGGCGTTGCAGAGCAGGCTAAGAAGTTGATGAACTGCCACGACTTCACCACCAAGGTAAAGATGGAATTGGTTGAGAAGATGCACGAGATTACCGGCGGTCGTTTCGGTGGCTTCCAGTTCTACGATTCCGGTACTACTGCAGTAGAAGCAGGTCTCCGTTGTGCCCGTGCGGCAACCGGCAAGCAGGAGTTCATCTCCTTCTTCCGTGATTTCCATGGTAAGACCTACGGCGCAAACTCTCTGGCAGTAGTTGGCCCCGACACCCACATGAGAGCACCCGGCTTTATGCTGGTTCCCAGACCCAACCCCTACCGTGACTTCTTCGGCAGAACTCCGGAAGAGGCTTGGAAGGATTCCTCTCCCTACATTCACATGATTGAGGGTATGCTGGACAACGCTTGTGCATCCGGCGGTAAGAATGTTGCGGCTATCGTATTAGAACCCATTCAGGGTTGGGGCGGTACCATCATTCCTCCCGATGACTTCATTCCTGCACTCCGTGCACTCTGTGACAGAAGAGGCATTCTCCTCTTTGCAGACGAAGTCCTGAACTGTATGGCAAGAACCGGTAAGTACTTGGCAATGGATCATTGGAACACCACCGCAGACATTACCACTTTGGGTAAGGGCTTTGGTAACGGCTTCCCCGTAACCGCTCTGGCAGTTTCCAAGGATCTGGCTCCTGCGATTGAGAAGATCTCCGCATCTTCCAGCTACGGCGGAAACCCCATGGCATGTATCGCGGCATTGGAGTCCATCCGTGTTATCGAAGAAGAAAACCTGAACGAGCGCTCCGAGCATCTGGGCAAGATTATGCTCCAAAAGATGGAAAAGATGATGGAAGAGCATCCCATCATTGGTGACGTTCGTGCCATCGGTTGTCTCCAGGCAATCGAAATCGTTAAGGACAGAGAGACCAAGGAAGCATTCCCCGAGGCAGGTCAGATGATTTATCAGAAGGCCTTCGAAAAGGGTCTGGCTTGGGTTCCCTCCGGTCATATTCTTCGTATGTCTCCTCCCATGATTCTGGACGACGAGGCAGCACTCAAGGGTCTTGACATCATCGAAGCGGCAGTTGCAGAGACCGAGAAACATTTCGGATATTAAACATCGATATCCATAAGGGTTAAGTCGGAGGCCAAGCGGTC
>JAZRCD010000080.1:0-3293 GCA_045635425.1 Ructibacterium sp.
CACTCTGGTATCCTCCCAAAGCGGTCTGCACTACAGACTGTGCCGGCACATTCGAACAAAGACGCATATTGGAAAGCATGTTGATTCCTTGAATATAATCTTTTGCACTCTCCTTATTCCCGCTTAAAACCATCCATCCAACACGGAACCCTGCTATCATATGAGATTTTGAAAGACCACCAAACGTGACACAAAAGAGATCCGGCGCCAAAGAAGCAATCGAAGTGTGTTCTTCTCCTTCTAAAACAAGACGATCATAAATTTCATCCGAAAAAATAATTAATTGATTCTGTCTTGCTATCTTTACAATTTCTTCTAATACTTCCTTCGGATATACTGCACCAGTTGGGTTGTTGGGATTAATAATTACAATGGCTTTGGTTTTATCCGTGATTTTCTTACGAATATCATTCAAATCCGGATACCACTCTGCCTGTTCATCGCAAACATAATGAACGGCTTTTCCACCGGACAATGTTACACATGCAGTCCATAAAGGATAATCCGGCATTGGAATTAAAACTTCATCTCCATCATTTAAAAGGGCTGACATAGTCAAATTAATCAGTTCACTCACACCATTTCCCGTATAGATTTCTTCAACAGATACATTTGGAATATTTTTTAACTGAGCATACTGCATAATGGCTTTTCGTGCTGAAAAAAGTCCTTTAGAACTAGAATAACCCTCACATTCCGTTAGTTGATGTCGCATATCATAAATAACTTCATCCGGTGCCTTAAATCCAAACGGTGCCGGATTGCCAATATTTAATTTTAGCACATTCGTGCCCTCTGCCTCCATTCGATCCGCTTCGTCTAATACCGGACCACGTACATCGTAAAGTACATTTTCAAGCTTTGTAGATTTTTTAATCTGGTGCATCATAACTCTCCTTAATTTTTTTCGTTTCAGTTTTACATTTTACAACTTTTTTCGGTTTTAGTCAATATCTGCACACCTTTTTAGAAATATTTTCTGCAATAATTTCGTTTTACAAAATTTATTTCTGCCCCCTTACTGTTACCAAACAGCACTACCAAGCACAAAAAAAGGGTGGACCGATTGGTTCACCCTTTTCTCTTTTTTATTCCATGTTCTCGGAGAATACTGTCATTCTTCCATTCATGACCGCATCCACAAACTCCCGTTCCGAAAAAATGGGCTCCTCAGAACACATTCCTGCAAGTTCTTTCTTTTGACTGCCGATGTGGTTGTCCGTCCCTGCAAAATGAAGTAACCCGTACTGCTCCGCATAATGCTTTGCCATTTGATTTTCGATAGGCTTTCTGCAAGCGTTTATTACTTCTACTCCATGCACACTCCGAGGAAACAACCGAATATGGTCAATATAGGAATCTTCCCGATAAGGATGTGCCTGAATCACCAATGCTCCGCACTCCATCAAGTAAGCCATCTCTTGACTTTTGCGCATCTCCATAATTTGCGGATGTGCCAAATACCACTCCTTGTCTAATCCGTAAACAAGAAAATCCGTACCTGCATAGGTCATTTCAACACCGCAAAATACCTTGATGCCAATTTCCTCCGCCATGGCAAGGCCTGCTTCATAATCGGAAAAATAAAACTGAATCCGCTCCTCGTAGGGCAAACTCCCATCTATATTGATGTGTCCGTCCAGGAAATGGTTGGTGATAAAAACCCCATCATATCCCAAAGCGGCATAATATTCTAATGATTCTCGTACTGTAGCCTTTCCGCACTTGCTGACAGGACTTGTGTGCAGATGTGTTTCGTATCGATACATGGTATATCCTCTTTTCTGCTTCTTCCTATTTTTCATTTATCATGACATTACACCCTGACCAACCGATCTGTTGCTTGAATCAAAGATTTCTGTTGGGTACCCGAGAACCTTGTTATGCTAAAGCATAATATGGACCTACTAACTTTCCCCTATTTTTCAACTGTTTTTTCTTTAACACTTTTCCTTAGAACCCGCGAGAATACTATATTTTCTCGCTCCCATTAGTATATGTAAATATAATAAATCGGCAAACTAATATTTTAAATTGTATGGACTTGACACGAGTAAAACTATCATTTATTGTTAAATAAGTCATTCTATTACTCTTAAATATTTTCCAATTTCTTTTGTCTCTACCCATTTCAAACTACATTCTCCTGCTTTTAAATACCATTCAGGAATTTCACCTATAAATCTAATGAAATGAAATCCATCAAATTTAAAATGATTGCCATTTTCGTCCTCGAAGTATTTTCCTTTTGGCATATCTGGACTAAGAACTGCAAATAAAGATTCTTCCTCTTTGAAACTAAATTTAAAACATTCACTCCACACAATGCGATAATATGTATAATTATCTTTTTCAATAATTCTATCATTTCTATTTAGCCATTCTTTATAAGCATTATTTACAATTGACATATTATCACTTCCTTTCGCAATATTCGACAAAGTTCGTGTCAAGTCAGGGCAAAAAACTATTTCTTTTTGGTTGATGTAAATGTTGCCACGGGAACAATTATTGCAATAGCAATTACAAACCAAATTGTAAAACTCATGATTAAAGCCCTCTCTTAATTTCAGCCTCGTTCGTCATCCCAATTATCCTTGTTCCAAGTCGGTACAAAGTTACATCATATTCACGGGATTCACATCAATCACAAGGCGGTTCTTGCCACGCATGGCATTGTGCTCCTCGTTGATTTCACGAAGGATAGGCAGAAATTGTTCCGCGTCTTCCACCTTAATCAGAATCCGATAGCGGTAGTTATTCTTAATTCGTGCGATGGGTGCGGGAGCCGGTCCGATGACCTTTATCATAGGCAGTCCTGCATTTTTCAGCATTCCGAAGATATTCCCGATTTCAGTCTTGACCGCATCCTCCTCTTCACCGGAAACCAGCAGATAGAGAAAGTCGCAGAAGGGCGGATACTGCATCCGCCTGCGATACTGAATCTCGTTTTGGTAGAATGCATCATAGTTCTGGGCTCTTGCAAAACAGATGGTGCTATTGTCCGGTTGGTAGGTCTGTATTACCGCTCTGCCGGTCAAATCACCTCTGCCTGCCCGACCGCAAACCTGGGTAATCAGGGAGAAGCACCGCTCACCACTTCGGTAATCGTCCACACACAAAGAACTGTCTGCCGCCAGAACACCTACCAAGGTCACATCAGGGAAGTCCAATCCTTTGGTTACCATCTGGGTGCCCAGAAGAATGTCCGCCTCATTGTTCCGAAACCTTGTCAAAATGGCCTCATGTCCGCCCTTTTGAGAGGTGGTATCAAAATCCATTCTTAAAATTCT
>JAZRCD010000081.1:0-3016 GCA_045635425.1 Ructibacterium sp.
ATACAAAAGATAGGTTACCAAGGACAAGAACATCAGGGAAACCACAACCAAAACATGAATGATACGTTTATTTGGCTTCATGACTGTCACCTCCTGATCGTCGGTCTTCCTTGGCGGAGATGGCTTGAATAATGCCCAAAGAGGCAAAGTTCACCACGATGGATGTTCCGCCGTAGCTGACAAAGGGTAGGGTAATACCCGTCAGGGGAATCATTTTGATAACACCGCCCACAATAATAAAGGTCTGGACAGCGAACATCAAGGTCACGCCCAAGGCAACGGATTTGTCAAAAGCGTCCTGAGCGGTGATTGCGATTTTAAAACAACGATAGGCAATCAGGAAGAAGAGCAGTATGATGGCGGCACCGCCAAACACACCCATTTCCTCGCAGACTGCGGCGAAAATAAAGTCGGAGTGAACTTCGGGGATATACAGGGGGGAGCCGTTACCGATTCCCTTTCCAAAATACCCACCTGCGGCAATGGCAAAGAGGGATTGGGTAATCTGGTAGCCTTTGTTGGAAATATCCGCCCAAGGATCCAGCCATGTGGAGACACGAACCTGAATATGGTACAAGAACTTATAACCAAGGATTGCCACAACAATGGCGGCACCTGCGTTCATGGCAAGGAACCAGAAATTCTTCTCATAAACATAAATCATGAAGATATAGATGAAGAAGAACACCATAATGGAACCCCAGTCACGTTGAAGAACCAAAAAGCCGATGAAAAGGTAGGTTCCCATCCAAGTGATCCATTTGGGTTTGATGTTCAAGAAGGGTTCTGTCCAACTTTGGGAGTAGTAGCAGGACAGAAACATAATAAACAAGATTTTGGTAATCTCAGAGGGTTGGAACGAGAATCCACCGAAACTGATCCAGTTTCTGGAACCATTGATGGTATCACCAAAAAGCAGGGTGGCAAGAAACAATCCTGTACCGCCAACAAGATAAAAGAACCATAACTTGTTCCAGAATTTGATATTGTAGTAGATGGCGTACGAGGCAAAAAAGGCACCGCCACCGATTGCTACCCATAGGATTTGTCGGATGCCGAATTCGAAGTTGATACGACACAACAAAAGAACACCGATGGTAATCAGCATACACGCCATCAGCACGATAAACTTATCACCCATTTTACAGAGGACAATAACCGTATAAATCAAGATAAAGAGCCCCAGCAATCCGCCACCGATGCAGAGGATGTAAGGGTTATAGTCGTTTGCCATGTAGAGGAGGAAGAATCCCAGAAGATTCATCAACATCAGAAGATAGGCAGGACGACGATAATTGAGTCCTTTGAATTTACTCATAAGCGCTTCCTTTCCTCTTACAGTTCAAAGACAAATCGAATTCCGCCAAAAGAAATTTCGTCCTGAGGGTCCAGAATTACCCGATGGGCAATACGTTGACCATTGACCGTGGTGCCGTTTCGGCTTCCGAGGTCCTCCAGGAACCATTCTCCACGTTCATACCAGATGCGGGCATGACGAGCAGAGATGAAACTGGCGCGGATGGAAACATCGCAACCTTTGTTTCTGCCAATAATGGCACCGCCATAGATCATATAGCGCTTTTGAAGAGGTTGCTCCAGAGGTTTTTTGCTGGATAAGGTTCGCAGACTGGCAGTAGCCACATCACTGACATTGACCCGATCGCTTTCGAATCGGCTCATTTTTTTCACATCCAAATAGATCAAGCGAATGACCCCAAAAATAAAGAGATAAATGATCACCGTAAATACATAACTTAAGATCGATGATATAAAGTTATAAAAGGTCATTTCTCTCACCTCCAAGAATAGTTTCCCAATAATATCATTATATACAATAAATGGGGAAAAGTCAATGAAAAGCAACAGAAAAGAGCGCCTGCATGGGCGCTCTTTGGTTATTCTTTGATGTATTCAATGATAGCAATTTTCTCAGCAGGAATCATAAAGGTGTCGCCGGGTGTAAAGTCGGTGTCCACAAGACCGTTTAAGCCGTCCAGAATACGAAGTTTTACAGGAGTCCATCCATCCGATGAGGATATGGTCAGTTCCATAGGCTCCGGATCCTTATTGGAAATCAAAACCTTGCCCTGATTTTCTGCTGCCGCCGCCAAAACGGGAAGCATGTGGGTGTCCCGTGTGACGGAGACTTCCTGCTTCATTTGGTAAAGCTCATTGAAGGCGCAGAAGGTGTAGTAGGCAGGGAAAATGCCACGACTCACCGGGTCAAAGATACCGTTGTAGATGCCGTGGACCTGACCATCGTAATATACCAGCATGTCCAGAGGTGAGTGGTGAAGCACCAACATCATCTCTAAAATGTTTGCCGCATCTGCCTCGGTGCCACGTTGTCTGGGATTGGGGTTCCATTCGTTGAGCATACTCTCGGTCTCATAGAATCCATAAGCATCCAACTGCTCCCGAACATAGAGGGAGGAGTCGTAGTTGTTGGGGGTCTTGGCATAGGCGTGCCAGGAGAAGAAGTCCAGAGGCGCCTTGGTTTCCGGTGCGGTAATGTACTTCATGAAGCTGTGGAAGAATTCAATAAAGTAGTCGGTGCGCTCCGAAACGTTGGCGTCGGTGGTGTAACTTCCGGTAATGGAGTAGAATCCGCAACAAGCATAACCGCCTACTTTGATGTAGGGGAATTTCTCCTTTAAGTGGTTGGCGGTCACCGAGTAGAGGTCGTAATATTGCTCCTTGGTTCCCTTCCACATGGGAGAGTCTTCGGGGTTGGGTTGATTGTCGGGCTCGTTCCAGATTCCCCAGTAGGTAATGCCGAATTCAAAACCGTTTGCCCATCCGTGATTGTAGTGGTTGATGATTCCCTCGCAGATTCTTGCCCACTTTTTGGAATCCTTGGGCGGGAAAATGTGAAAGGCACGAAGATAGTGGTTGTTCTCAATGCTGGCACCCAAGCGGAAGATGGGCTCGGTGCCCTGCTCACAAATTTTCTTCAAGAGGTCATCGGTAAATTCAAACTGATAGGATGCAGGATCTTCAGGGTCTGCATCAAAAT
>JAZRCD010000082.1:0-5279 GCA_045635425.1 Ructibacterium sp.
CGCTATTAGAGCCATAACCATTTTTTAAATTTATAATTTTATCGTATAGCTTTTCATCCGTAAAATTATTTTCTGTCTGCCCGTTTAAATACGAAATACTTGTATAGGATTCATCAAACACAAGTTTTTTTATAGTATACAAACTATCCACCAACACTCCGATGCCCAACATATTGATTCCATATAAGTACTTATCTTGATTTCGGAGACAACTTGCAAAAGGAGATACTCGATTTTTATCTCTATGGGCACTCTCGGTAAATCTTGGAAGTAGTGTATCTTGATAAAATTGGTCAAAATACGCCTTATAATCTTCCAAAAAAGCATCGAATGACGTCTCTGTATAATCGCCCTTTAAAAACTCATCAAAAGAATCATACAAATTGACAAAGGAAGCAACCGTATTGGAAAACACACCTTGTGGCGCCGGTTCATAACATCCTACCACGCCATAATTCCGAGCAGACTCTTGGCTAAATCCAAGGGTTTCCAACCCCGCCATAACAACATCATCGTTAAAATATGCAGGCATACCATTGCCGGTCAAAACCAATTTCTTGGCCGCATTTAAAACACTATCTCCGGTTGTTTCCGAGACTCTTAAACCAATCGATGGCTGGCGCATATTAATCTCCGTTTGCGCTTCCATCAACAATATCGTCAACTCATTCTCTCGGTCGCCACCTACTGTAATCATGCAAGATTCATTACCTTCCGAAACCTTGATATAAAGGCACTTGATAAGTGTTTTTGCCTCCTCTTTGGTAAGAACCCCTTTTTCAATATCGCATTTATAATAGGGATACAAATAATCGTCTGCTCTTCCGAAGGAAATTGCAGCATCTCCGGCTTCCGTGTCTAAAAACGAATGAACAAACCACACAAACTGAAGCGCCTGACGAAAACTCTCCGGCGGATTTTCCGAGATATATTCACAATCCCTCGCAATGGAAAGAAGTCGTTCTTTCTCCTTGTCCTCTGCCAAAGCACCTAGCTTTTCCGCCACACAAGCATATCTTTTGATATACGCAGAAAAGGCTAAAACAGCCTTTTCCATACCTCGTTTTCGCTCATCTTCTTCCTTGGTGGTTACGGCCTTTTGCTTAATTTCCTGAATCTTGCCCTTAACCCCTTTTTGCAGAAAATCATAGTGGTTCGGAATGTAATGGCCAATATTGAAAGGTTTTACACCCGTCTTGTCAAAGTCCTGCCAACGCCAATGCCAGTTGGTACCAACAATTAACTCTTGTTCATAAATTTCAGCAGGAAAATTTTCGGCATAGAACCGATAAAACTCACTGAATAACAACCATTGATTTTCTTTCTCCGCTTCTTTCTTCTCAATGAATTGGTTCCATAGGGTATCAACTATTTTTTTGTGAGAATCTCTTTTTTCATCAAATATCGAAAAATGTTGTTCTTTCAAAAAAACCAATAAATTTTCTTGATTTTTCATCCGTCTCAACCCCTTTTTCGGCAACGTAATCTTTTGAGAAGAATATAGCATATTCTTCTTGCAAAGTAAAGTGTAATTTTGTAAAATTCCCATAAAAAACGCCCATTTACAAAAGTGCAATGAGCGTTTAATATTTTCTCTCAAACAAAATAGCAACAGATACCGTTTTTTTCTTCAAGCATAGTACAAAGTCTCTGCATTTCCTGATCCGATTGACTATCCTCCGCAAAACTGTTATAGGTTCGATCTACAAAATCATATTTTGCCTTTGCAAGATTATTGTATCTCAGCATTTCTACCTCTTGGATGCCTTCTCCAAGGGTTTTAATGATTGTAGAAAAACCCTCGATATCCTCGTCGGAATCATTTACGTTAGGGATAACAGGAATCCGCAAAACGATATTGCTGTGCATCTTTGATAACCTTGTAATATTGGTGATAATCTGTTCATTGAATTGCCCTGTATAATTTTTGTGTTTTGCAGAATCAGAGATTTTTAAATCGACAAAAAACAAATCAATGTACGGCAATACCATCTCGATATTTTCCCAGGGAACAAACAACGCGCTTTCAATCGCAGTGTGAATGTCATTTTCTTTACATTTTTTTGCAAGTTCACCAACAAATTCAGGATACAAAAGACATTCTCCCCCCGAAAAAGTAACTCCACCACCCGAAGAACAATAATAGTGCTTGTCTTTTATTATTTCCGAAAAAAGTTCGTTGACTGTTTTTTCCTCGCCACACATAGTAAGCGCAAGTGCCGGACAGCATTCAGCACATTTTCCGCAAGCAACACAACCATCACGCAGAAACACCATTCCATCATTTTGCACCACATGGTGCTCAGGACATATTTCAAGACATCTTCCGCAGCGGATGCATTTTGTCGGCGTGTATAAAACTTCTTTCTTTGCAGATATTGTTTCAGGATTGTGGCACCATTTGCATTCCATGGAACAACCCTTAAAATATACCACCGTTCTGACACCCGGTCCATCGTGCAAGGATGCGCGAGCAACATTTGTGATAGGCGCTTTTACAGACATGAATGTTTCGTCCTTCCAATAATATGATCTTGCAACCAAGGTGATAACAGATTAAATTTCTGGCTGAATCCTGAAACTCGTACCGCAAGATTGTTGTATTTCTCCGGATATTTTTGTGCATCAATCAGGGTATCTACATCGATGGTATTAAACTGAACATTCTGGAGTCCCTTTTTCGCACTTGCCATCAAAATCTCAGCAAGCAAAGGTATGTTTCTGTCGGTAAACAATTTAGGATCAACCTCCACAATTGCAGACGATGTTCCGGGGGTTCGCTTAGTCGGAAGTTTTGCAATGGAATTCAAAACAGCAGTTAAGCCATTAAAATCGCGACCTTGCATAGGAGAAACGCTGTAAGCAATAATCTCCCCTTTGTGCCTTCCATCAGGTGACGCGGCACATTCTTTCCCGTGAGAAATCATCCACAAAAAGGTAAAGGGCTGGGCATGAAAAGAAAGATTATATTTCTCTTCTAAAAGTTCAAGATAGTCACAACAAACACATGTGATATCGACTGCGATTTGATCCACTTTGTCAATATCATTTCCAAACTTTGCCGCCTTGTTCAAAAACTCCAAACGCACACTTTCGTCTGGAAAATCCTGATTCAAGATTTCTTTCAGTTCCTCCAAGGTATATTTTTGTTCCTCATAGACAAAGGTTCGGATTACTTCTAAGGAGTCCGCTAAATTAGGGATACCGCATAACATAATCTGGTAAAAATCGTATTTAGCACCTGCATCGTTGAAATCACGACCCGTTTCAACACAGCCCTCCGTCAAAAGCGATTTGAAAGGTCTTGGGGAATTTGCGACAGAACATTCGCGGTATTTTTTCACCTTGGAGCAGGTCAAATCAAGAATACGATAAATCTGTTCTTTGATTGCATCGTAAAACTTATCAAAGGTATCAAACTGTTCAAGAGTTCCCGTTTCAACACCCGGCTTAAATTCAGGATACATCATACTTTTCCCATTACCGAAGACATATTCAAGTGCTTTTAAGAGATTGCTCTCACCCGATACTGCGTGCGGATTGGATTTTCCGGGAATCACCGTTTCCACGCATCCAATCTGGGTGTAGTCACAAGCATCCTTATACGAAATTCCCTTGCTCATCAGCGCCGGAATCATTACATCATCGTTAAAAAAGAAAGGAACACCTTTTTGCACATGTCCTACTACCTCAAGGGCACGTTTTATAAATTCTTTTTCGGTATTTTGCGAGAACCGAACAGAAAGACAACGGATAAAATCAAGTTGTTCTGTGGCATCCAGCATCATATACGACAATACATTCACTTGACTTTTTCCGTCAAGATCGGATCCACCGACACAAGATTGTTGCACATCGTAATTTAAGTAAAGTTTCGTCCACAAACAGCAAATCAATTCAAAAGCTTCCTCTTTGGTCAAGATCCCTTTTTCCATATCCGCACAGTAGTATGGATAGAGTATTTGATCCAATCGTCCCAAAGAATTAGCATTAATATGATCTTCCCAAGTGTTGATAATATGAGCAAACCATAATGACTGAATTGCTTCTCTGAATGTGGTCGCAGGATACTCCGGCACTCTTTCACAGGCGCTGATAATAAAATCAATATCTTCCGCCCCGTATGATTCGTTACCGCTTTCTTTTATCTCCCGAGCGACCTTTGCATACTTTTTTCCCATTTTGCAAGCAGCATTACATATATCTTTCAGGGAGTCATAAAACACACTTTTTCCATTCTTTTCTTCGTATTTATTTACTTCCTCAAGGATGCCTCGAAATCCCAGTTTCAGTACTTTTTCATAATTGATTACACTATGATTAGAATCGATACATCTTCCAATGCTTGCCCACTCAACCTCCGATTCTTGCTCTTCTTTTGTCAGCATCGGATTTAATTTCTTAAAAAATTCAGTTTCTTCCTGAAGATGATTAAAATACAGATTAATATCCTCTTCGCTGATTCCGTTTAACTTTGCCAGTTCACGATGTTCCTTTGTGTCATCCGGAGCAAAATACTCGTCGTACTTAGAATCGGAAAAATGAAATCCAACAATCAACTCCCCCGGCATAATGACAGGCTTGAACTTATTCAACACATTAACAATTCCTGATGATACTATTTCAATGTTAGAAAGATTTTTCTGTGCAGCATCAAGCATCCCTAAGAAACTGTATACTCTGTGTTGCATACAATAATAATCTTCATAATCATTCCTGCCTACAACCTGACGACGCAGATATTCACATCTATCAGTAAGTTGACTCATAGTAATTTTTCTCCTTTCGTAATGCAACTGACTTTCCTTTGCATATTTTTTGTATTCTCTGGGCAAACATCCAAACTCTGCCAAGAAAGCCTTATTAAAACCACCTAAAGTTTCGTAACCATAACACATAGCAACTTCGGTTGATTTTTTGCCTGATAATATATCAAGTGTCGCCAACTGAAGACGATAATGACGCACATATTTTACAAATGATTTTCCCGTATATTCTCGAAACTTCGAACAAAAATGCCATTTTGAATAGCCAAACAAAGTTGCAACGTCAGACATTTCCAGATTCTGTCCCATATTTTCGTGAATATATCTTAAAACTTCAAACACATCATCGCCTCCTTTAGCATCAGTATACCACTGAATTTCTAATAAATCTACTCCAAAGTTGCGATTTATATTTTAGTACAAAAAAGCTCACCTATCACAAAGATAGGCGAGCCTTTTGTTACTCAGTTTCCTTTGCGTTCGCTAACATGTTCTCTATAAATATCCCATATC
>JAZRCD010000083.1:0-4237 GCA_045635425.1 Ructibacterium sp.
CGATCCGACTTGGTTTATCGGTTGCCTTGATACCTACTTAGATGGCATCGAGGAAGACGGATGCTGTCAGGAGGGCGTGTCTTACTGGAATTATGGATTCGGAAATTTTGTGAGATTGGCAGAAATGATTCGGGTGTATACCGAGGGGAAGGTGGATTACTTCCAATTGCCCAAGGTCAAGGCTCTGGCGCTCTTCCCGCAAAGAGTTCGGATGACGGATGCCAAGACGGTAAGTTTTTCCGATGCCGTTGAGCAGTTTGAGTTTCCGGCAGGGGTTCTGTCCTTTTTGAAATCCATCTATCCGGAGGTGGTTTTGCCGGACTTGAAGTATCGAACCTGGGGCGCTACCACCCCATCGTTGTCTGATGTTTTGTGGTTTGATGAAAACTACGAAAAAGAGGAAGAGGATAGGGAGTCGGTGGAATACTTCGCATCCACCCAGTGGTACATAAATCGGAAGAAAGGTTATCGTTTTGCCGCCAAGGGCGGAAACAACGGAGAGCCGCATAATCATAACGATGTGGGTTCTTTCAGCATCGTCAAAGGTGAAGAAAGTTTTCTTGCGGATTTGGGAGCAGGACAATATCGAAAAGAAACCTTCCAGCCGGAGACCCGATACACCCTGCTCCAGAATAGTTCCCGTGGACATAGTGTTCCCATTATCAATGGAGAGTACCAGCAGGTGGGTGCTGAATTTTGTGCCAAGAATGTAGCGGTTACCGACCAAACCTTCCAACTGGATCTGGAGGGAGCGTATCCTGACGGATTGATTGAGAAAATAACCAGAAGTTTTACCTTTTATGATGATAAGATTTTGTTCTGTGACAAGATGGTACCATCTGCCCAAACCGAGACCATTACAGAGCGATTGATTAGCAGAAGAAAGCCGGAACTTTCGGATGGATGCATTGATTTGGGCGTGGGGAAAATCTTATACGATTCCGAGAAATACAGGGTGGAGTTTTCCACGGATACCTACGTAATCCGAGCAGAAAATCGGGATGCAGAGGCCAAGGGTGCAGTAGTCTATTTGATTGATATCATCGCCAAGGATGAAAAGCAGATGGAATTCCAATTGGAGTTTGCGCTGTAACAGAGAAAGGACAGATAGAATTATGATGAAGGCGGCATTTTTTTCTACAGCAAAAACCAAACTGGCTGAGGTATATAGCTTGCCGGTACAAAGCGAATTGAAACAATACTTTTCCTTTTATGACGGAATGTATAATATGGATAACATCGGTCAACTCAAAGATGTGGAGTGCCTTTTTTCCACATGGGGGATGCCTGAACTCAACGAGGAGGAAATTAAGGAATATTTCCCCAAGTTGAAGGTGCTCTTCTACGGTGCAGGATCGATACAGAAATTTGGTCGACCCTTTTTGAATCTTGGTATCAGGATTGCCAGTGCATGGCTGGCGAATAGTGTGCCGGTGGTTGAGTATACAACGGCACAGATTATCCTTGCAAACAAAGGATTTTATCAAAGTATGAGACGGTTTAACGGTCGGGAGAATCGGGATGATGCGGTAAAACATTTTGCGTCCTTCCCCGGAAATTATGACACCAAAGTAGGATTGATTGGACTAGGCTCCATTGGTGCCGGTGTGGCGGAACGATTAAAGACATATCGTTTGACCATTTACGCTTACGATCCCTATTGCTCCCAAGAAAAAGCGGAAAAGTTAGGGGTGACGTTAGTTTCCTTGGAGGAGATGTTCAGGGAGTGTCAGGTGATTTCCAATCATCTTCCGGATATCCCTGATACAGTTGGAATGCTGAATGGTTCTTTGTTCTCCTTGATGAAGGACAACGGAGTCTTTCTTAACACCGGTCGAGGTGCTCAGGTGGTGGAGGGAGATTTGATAGCTGCGCTTAAGGAAAAGCCGGAGCGAACTGCGGTTTTGGATGTGACCCACCCCGAACCCCCAAAAGAGGATTCGGAATTCTACAAACTTGACAATGTTTTCTTAACGCCTCATATTGCAGGCTCTGCAGGCAAAGAGTGTATGCGGATGGGAGAGTATATGCTGGAGGAGGCAAGAGAGTACATAAACGGAGAGAAACTTCGGTATGAGGTTACATTAAAGATGCTGGAGACCATGGCGTAAGCAGACACAATGGAGGGAAAATTTTGCAAACAGAGAAAGGTGGTATTTGTGATGAAACGAAGAATAGCAATGGTGTTGGCCGTGGTGCTGGTTTTGGTTTCTCTGCCGGTATTTGCGGCAAAAGAGGATTCGGCCAAAATGCAGGAAGTGTTAATTCTTGTAAAGGAGAAAATTACCATTCCTGAGGAACTGACCGAGTTTACGGGAAACGTGTCGGAGTACAACCAAAAGATGTCCTACTACTTCAGTTGGACAAGCCCTGACTATGAGAAATCCATATCAGTTTCCTGTGATGAACAAGGACGAATCACAAGCTATCACCAAAACACCGAGCAAATGTCCGAGAAGCGCTTGAGCGATATTTCCAAGGAAGAGTTGATTGCCTACGGGGAGAATTTCTTGAGAACCATAGTCCCCGAGACATTCTTAGGTGAAGATGATTTGCTTGTTTATGATGAAGAAAGTTATTATGCATCAGGGAACTTGACCTATAACCTTGGCTTTAAGCGGCAGAAGAATGGCGTAGAGGTAAAGAATAACTATGCCAATCTGTATCTCTGTGTGGCAGATGATAAGATTCAGGTGCGGAGCATGGATGTTACCTTTGCCTATGACGCCACCTTTGCAGAAGCGGGACCGGATCTTGCGGATTATCAAGAAAGATATCAGGAATTATATCCCATAGAGTTAATCTATCAGGATGAATATAAGCCTCTTGCCAAGCCCAATGAACCGCAGTTTGCACCTGTATTGATTTATCGTATCAAGGAAAATAATGCAGGATATATGGATGCGGAAACAGGAGAGTCCATCATCGAAGACCCTTGGTATGAGGATTTTAAAAGTGCGCCCATGGAGGATGCCGTGACAGGTGCGGCGGGGGGAAGCAACCTGACTCAGAAGGAAATAGAAGAACTGAACAAGGTAGAAGGTCTGCTTGATTACAAGGAGATTGAGAAAGCGGTAAAAAAACTCCCTTATATTGATTTTTCAGACAAGTTGGAACTTACAAGCAGTAATCTCTATAAGGATAATCAGGGAGACTACTATTTTCGGTTGGTTTATTCCGCAAAGGACGAAGATGATAATCGATATTTCAATGTGAGAGCAAATGCCAAAACGGGGGAGATTTTGGAAATCTATAATAATGGCATTTACGGGGAAGAAAACGAGTTGACCGAAACTCAGAAGCGCAATGCCGAAAAGAAGATGACTGAGTTTTTGAATGCGGTTGCTAAGGATAAACTTGGAGAGTGTGAGAAAAAGGACACCTCTGTCTACGGGAAAAATATCACCGAGTCATATGTAAGAATGGTGAAGGGTGTTCCTTACATTGACAACGGGATTCGAATTCAGTTTGATGGAAAGAACCATCAGGTAAGAAGTTACAGCTTACAGTTTACCCAAGGGGAATTTGCCAATCCCAAAGACGCCATTGGTGAGATAAATGCCTATGAAAAAATGCTGGAATATGCGCCCATCAAACCCATCTACATCAAGCATGATGGGGTTTATAAAAAGGCATACACCCTCAGCAAGCAGTACATTACCATAGACGCCATTTCCGGTGAGAATCGGAATCGGGAATCCGAGAAAGAGTATGGTTATGATGATATTGCAGGACATTGGGTGCAGGAAGCGGCAGAAAAACTTGCCGAGATTCAGGTGGGATTGCCCGGTGGTCACTTGAATCCCGAAACCGCCATCTCTCAAGAGGACTTTTTACGTCTTTTGGCATCGGCGGTCATGGGTCAGTATTACAGCGACCTGTCCACCGAAGAATTGTATGACCGATTGATACGAGGCGAGTATATAATGCAAGGAGAAAAGGCTCCGGAAAGTCAGGTAAAGCGGGAGGATGCCTTTGTCTTTGTCATTCGTATGGCAGGCATGGAAAAGGTAGCGAAACTTACTGAAATTTATCGGGTAACCTATGGCGACCAAGAGGAACTGTCCGAAGGTAAATTAGGTTATGCGGCAATTCTCTCGGGGCTTGGTGTGGTCTGCGGAGACGGAGGAAACCTTCGCCCTCAGGATGCCCTGACCCGTGCTGAATCCATTGCGGTGGTGTATAAGTATTTGTTGGCTATGTAAAGGGCTGCAAGACAGAGAAGTCGGAGGCCAAG
>JAZRCD010000084.1:0-2139 GCA_045635425.1 Ructibacterium sp.
CACCGGAATTCCGAGCGCCCAGCAGGTATGCAAACTGATATGCATCGTTGGATGCGTGCAGGATCACTGCCGCCATGTTGTTATCATAGTACACGGTTACGGTCTGACCAAGACGAACCTCTTCGTCAATAACGGTACCTGCGTTAATCTCCAGAGTTCTTCCTGCAACGGTGATTTCATCATCCATAAAGGAAGTTACCTGACCGGTTACGCTATCGGTTACCTCAGTCAACCGAACTACACGAGTACCGCTGGTGTTCTTACTGCTCTTAACGCGAAGAACTGCACCCTCGCTCAAGGTACCGATGTTAACTTTACCGTACTTACCGCTCATGGCGATATCATTAATCTGACCTTTGTTACCTACGGTAGCACCCTCAGGATACTTTGCAATAAGAACCTCGTTATCCTTATCACGACTTCCGAAAACGATATACTCTACACAATCAACCACGATAACATCATACAAATCGTCGTCGTTGTTATCAATCAAGGTTACGGTACCGGATGTAGGCTTTAAGTCTTCATCTGTTGCTTCGGGATAGGCAATGCCGTTAACAATGGTATCGGGTGCCAGAGCAAGCTTATAGCCCTTTTCCTTAGCGCCAACCCAATACTTGAGTTCGCCCTCGCTGATACCAATAACATCCTTACCACTTAAGGTAACCGTATTGTTTCTGGTTTCGTCTGCGAAGATATATTCAATCTCTCTTGCGGTGGAAGAACCTTCCCGCTTGCTGTAGAAGTTTACATACTTACCAAGCAAGGTTTCGTCCGCACAGGTGAAGATACGATCATTAATCTTGATAGAACCTTCGGGAATGTCAATACTGGGCTCGGTAAGGGTGGTGTACTGCATACCCTCTACGATACCACTCTGCTTTACCAGACCATGGTAACATTCCAGAGCCAGGAAGCCTTCCTTTACCTTGAACTCTTTCTTCTCGCCATAGGTAACCGCTTCCATCATGTCAGCATTCAAGGTGTTGTAACACATAGCCAAAGCTTCTGCGTAGGTTACTCTGCCGTCCATGGTTACACCCTCGGTAACACCGGCTTCCCGTGCGGTACGCTGGTAGGACTCGAACTGACCGATTTCGCCATAACCCAATACCACAGAGAGCATCTTGCATGCTTCGGCTTCGGTTGCTACATCATTGGGACGGAAGTATCCATCTCCGTCACCTGCGATGATACCACGTACTACCAAGGAGGAAACCTCACTAAAGTAGGGGCTATCAGGGGTTACGTCGTGGAAAAAGGAATCCGCACCGGTATACTCTTCTGCATCCATTACACGTGCTACCATATATGCCAGTTCCGCTCTGGAAACACCCGCATTATAACCGGGTACACTCTCCAAGGTAACGGACAGATGCTTCAGCAGTCCCTCCTGACCGGGGGTCAGGAGGCTGCCGTTTTCTTCTGCTGTTACGCCAAAACTTACTGTCATCATGGTCGCCAAGATGGTAATGGCAACGATGAAACTAATTTTTCTCATAAAATTCTTCATTGCCCTTATCTCCTTTCTGCCATATAGTTATAAACTCTGTAAATTGCCACTGCAGATTCTGCACGGGTTGCCGACGCATCACCTGCAAACTCGTTGTCACCAACACCATTCATCAAACCTGCCTGAGTCAGCGCATCTACGCTTTCTTCTGCATAGAGAGGAATGGTATCAAAGTCAGCAAAAACAAAGGGAGCAACTTTCTTATCAACGGAAATCTTCTTGTAGTCAAGAATCCGCTTGATGATAACTGCCATATCGGCTCTGGTGATTTCCTGACCGATACCGAAAGTCTCTTCGCTGATACCGTTGATGATTCCTGCTTCATATGCGGTTGCTACATAGGTGTAGTACCAAGCGGAAGCATCTACGTCATTGAAGGAAAGTTCTGCGCTGCCGGAACCGGAAATACCTGCTGCCTGCAATGCCATCTTCAAGAATTCTTCACGGGTTACTGCTCTGTCAGGAGTAAAGGTTCCATCGCCGTTACCGTTGATTACACCCATATTCCGCAATGCAATAATGCTTGCTTCTGCCCAAGGAACAGATTCCAGATCAGCAAAGTCATCCTTCTTTTCAACGGGCTTAGCTGCAGCACTTCCTGCTGCACCGCCACCTGCCGCACCGCC
>JAZRCD010000085.1:0-7944 GCA_045635425.1 Ructibacterium sp.
AGGTGCCGGAGCCGGAGCGGGAGCAAGAGGCGGAGCAGGAGCCGGAGCAGGAGCCGGAGCAGGAGCCGGAGCAGGAGCGGGTGCGGGGGCAGGTGCCGGTGCAGGTCCCGGCTCGGGTGCCGGTGCAGGAGCCGGTGCCGCCTCGGGTGCAGATGCCGGAACAGATGCTGCAGGGGTGGTTGCCGGCTTGGTCTCATTGGTTTTTTCGGTCTTCTTCTCTTCTTTCTTTGGCTCGTCCTTTCCCTTGGGTGAATACCGACTGGGTTCCAGTTCTTCTCTGGAAATCTCCTTGCCGTCCTTCTTCACCACACGGGTTGCGGTGTAGTAGTAACCGCCACCGGCACGAACAATCTCTACCGAAATATTTTCGGGGTTATAACCCAAAATGTTAAAGGTCAACTTACCCTCTTTTGCAATGGCTTCAATCTTAATGGGATACTTGGTGCTGTTCTTAAACCGCATGTCCAAAACGCCTTCCGCAATGGTTGCATCCAGACCTGCAGGCATATAGCCTACCAACATACTGTGATTGTGCCGTTCCAAAATCTCCAGATTTGCATAAACTGCCGCACAATACAAGGTGGAGGAAGGCTGACAGATACCGCCGCCAAGTCCGCTCTCTACCTTATTTCCTACATAAACCGGTGCCGACTGGTAACCGTTATCATAAGTTCTGGGAAGAATGGTCTTGTCATAAGAGAATTCGTCGCCGGGCATCAGTTCGGTGCCGTTGATTCGACTTGCCGCCAATTCCACATTGCTGTTTCTGGCAGCAGAACCGCTGTAGTAAGTGGTATAGGTTCCCAGAACATCCTGATACAATTGCTGTGTCAGATCCTCGGTGGTCTTTTTGGGAGCCTTGGTTTTTACCGGGAAGGAAACCTTGTTATCGGGTGCAGAATCAATCTTTCCGATGGCATTCTTTACGACGCTCTTCTCTACCTCACACTGATACTTGCCGGGAACAACCGCAACTACGCCGTCGTCACCCATTTTATAACCTGCATCCTCAGGGGGTGCAATCAATCGCTCATAAACTTCGTTTGCATTGAGGGGTTCCGGAATGGCAACCTCAGGCTCTAAGGTGATTTCAGAGAAATCTCCGGCACAGACCTTGTCCACGAACTCTGCTTTGGTCTTCTCTCGGTCAACCATTTTTCCGTCTTTCTTACCATGAAGAATTACCTTATCCTTCAGGATTTCATAGGAATATTCCACCGGCACTTTTTCAAACTCGCCTGCAACCTCAACGATTGCTTTTTCCAGTTTCTCACCATCATAGGTCAAAGTAGGCGCAACCTCATTCTTTCCAAACAGTTGCTTGGTAATCAGCCATGCCTTTGCCCAGACATTCGGTTGGTTGGCTTCCGCCAAGGCCTTATCCACTGCCGCCTGATGATCAAAGGCAACCTGCAGATCATCAAAGGACACCTGAACGCTGTTGCCCTTGCAAGCCAAGGTCATATCACCACCGGAAATCTTTTCCTGATAGTAGGTCTCGTTCAAAAGCGCCAAGGCTTCTTCCGCAGACTTTCCGCCCACATTACATTCGCCAATATAGGTATTCGGCAGAATTCCTTGGTAGGAAGATGCATAAATCGCCATACCGCCTACTGCCAATGCCACAACCAACACAATTGCTAAAACAACCCAAAGGCCGGTCTTTTTCTTGCCGGATTGAGTCTCCTTTGGATTTTGAAGCTGATCCTTTTCACTCTTTTTTGACATAAACTCACTCTCCCAAACGTTTCTATCCTAAATAATATAGCACGATATGACAAAATATGCAAGTCCTATTTGGATTTTCTGCCCCAAACATACGATACAACGTACGAAAGGACTCCGCACCCTTACACAAAACTCTCCACATGAGCAAGCAATGCGCCCACCAACGCCTCATTGGAACTGCAGTCCATCAACATTTCCATGGAACGGACATATTCCGGATTTTCTTCCGCTACTTCTCCGCCGAGACAAATCTCCGACAGAGGAAGATATCCCTTTTCGCGGAACAACTTATCCCAGTCCTCCTCCAGCAGTTCATAGAAGATATGCTTGATATCCTGTCTCAAAAAATCCCGAAGTTCGGTAATATACGGCAGGTTTTCGGATTCTAAAATCTGCTTGATCAGGTATTCTTTGATGATGTTTCCCTTGGTCTTTCTGATTTTGGCAAAATCAATCAACGCTCGTGCCGCCAGATAATATTCTGCCTCTGCCTCGGTTTCCCGAAAGGCTAAAAGAGCCTTTACCACCGAATCTTCGGCCAAAGAATGAAATAAAAATAAGTTCATATGAATTAACCTCTTTCTTCCTGTTCTTCCGTTGCTCCATCCAACAAAGAAAGTGCAAGGGATACATTCTCTTCTGCTTTTCTTGCGGAAATCAAACTCATCTCTTCCAGTTCCGCACATAGTTGCGTGTGATTCTTTAAAATCTCGTCAATATACCGATGAAGGGTCAACGGATTAGGGTTCTTGGCAGATGTGATACACCGCTGATTCAGGTATGCCATGGTGGCATCTACTTTGGGATCATAGGTCAATCCAATCACCGGCGTTCCCATTCGTGCCGCATAAATCAGAATATGCAACCGCATACCGATAACAAATTCCGCACCACCCACCAGGGACATCAGGTCGACGGAAGAATGTTTGCCACGGAGGATTCCGCCGGGATACTTCATCAACGCCGCTGTTCGCTCTGCAATGGGAAAATCTTTGCTCTCCTGCATGGGAACAAAGAGCACCTCTATGTTGTATCGGGTACGGATATAGTCCGCCGCCTCTGCCACCGCCTTCTCCAAGGAGCGGTTTGCCTCCCTCCAAGGGCGAAGGGAAATCACACAATATGGTCTTCCCTTGGGAATGCCTGCCTGTTTCAGCAACGAAGCCGCCGCCGATTCATGGGAGGCGGTCAGGGTGAAGGCAGGGTCTGCCGTCACCTGAATGTTCGGCTCGGTTACGCCAAACTTATGTAGTTCCTCCAAAGACGAAGGTTCCCGAAGGGTAATCAAATCCACACGATTGAGCACCCGAGAAATGGGCTTATAGTTCTTTTCTCTGCAAATGGGGCCAATGCCGTTGGCATAGAGCATCACCTTTGCCCCCAACTTTTTGCCCAGCCAGATTACCGCCAGATAATAATGCAGGGATTTATCCGATGTAACATCCTGAATCAAACTTCCGCCACCGCTGATAAGCAGTCCGGTCTTTCTCAGGGTTTTGATCATACGGAAGATGTCGAATCGATGAACCGCATCCACTCCGTATATCATCTTGGTTTCCTCCGGATCGTTGGAAAATACCGTAATCCGAATGTTCGGCCGTGCCTTTCGCAAACTGTCCACCATGGCCTTCAGGATGGAATCGTCACCGCTGTTATGGAAGCCGTAGTAACCGGAAATGACCACGTCCGGATTGGCGTTGGGTATCACGGGGGGATGTTCTTTCAAATACTCCTCCACCTGAGGAAGTTCCTGAAGTTCCGTCTGATTGATGGGGGTATCATAAATAATGGATTGATACATGGTCATGGCATCTTCTGCCATGGTATCTACAGAATAATAGTTCTTTACCGTCTCACGGGAATATGCGCCAAGTTCTGCTCGTTCTTCAGGTGTGGCTTTTAACACCTTTAAAATATCCGCAAGCAGAACTTCTTCGGCGGCTCCATCACAACCACGACAACAGAAGTTGGTGTCGATACCCACCTGCAACTTACTTTGGTCAAAGATACCGATATAACCTTCGTTTCCTGCAATAATGGACGGCTTTTCTGCCGCCATGGCTTCCAAAGCGGCACGGCTGACACCGATGAACAAGTCTCCGCTTGCCACAAATCGGTTGATGTCGGTTCGACTGCCACAGGTAATGATAACCCGTTGACCCAAGGCATCGTTCACCGCTTTTGCCTCGGCTTCCACGGCAGCAAGGTCGTTGCCGCCACCCACAATCACCACTTCTAAATCAGGAACCTCTGCAAGAATCTGCGGAACAACGCCTATCAACTTATGCGCCACCAAGGATCGGTCGATGTCCATTCGACTGACATAGACAATTCGGGTGGCTTCCTTCTTAAAGTCAAACTCCTCTGCCACCTGAGAGAAATCCGTATGGGGGGAGAATTTTTCAGGGTCAATACCATTGATGGTAACCCGAACCTGATCACGGGACAGGTTGTAACTCTCTGCCAGATAGTCCTTGATATCATCACTAACCGCCAAGGAACGGTCTCCCCATCGGGTCAGCAGGTTATAGGGGAATCTGGTGGAAAATACCCAGTGGGCGGTGGTTACAAACCGAAATGCCATCTTTCTGTGCAAGAGATGGCACAAAAAGGCAGGGATTCTTGCATGGGCATGAACCACATCGAATTGGTATTCCTCCACGGCCTTTTTCAGTTCTCTGTAAGCCTTTCCCATCAGAACAGGGTTCTTGGTATGGAAGGGAATGGGAATATGGGTGATTCCGGCCTCTTGCAGTTCCGCCTCATAGGCGCCGCCGTTGGATGCAACAAAGACCTCTACCCCCTGTCGGGCAAGGGCTTTGGAAAGTTCTACAATATGGGTTTCCGCACCGCCAATATCTAATTTCATGGTTGCCATTAATACCCGCATCATCATTCTCCTTTCCTCGTTTTTCTTCCCTTTATTCTACCCCAGATTCAGGGTCTGTGTCAAACCTTTTTTGGCGGTTTGATAAAAAACACAAAAATCAGCCTCAACAATATGGAAATTCCTATCATTTTTTTGGGGAAAAACTGTTGACGGCAACAGGAGAAAGGAGTATAATGTTAACATATTAACAATGAAAAATGGGGAAGTTTCCCCACCTTATAAAAGGAGGAGCTTATTATGAGCAGAGTTTATAATTTTTCCGCAGGTCCCTCTATGCTTCCCGTTGAAGTATTGGAACGTGCACAGAAAGAGATGCTGGATTGTAACGACAGTGGTCAGTCCGTTATGGAGATGAGCCACCGTTCCAAAGAATATCAGGCAATCATCGACAAGACCGAAGCAACCCTTCGTGAGATTTTGAATGTTCCCGATAACTTCAAGGTTCTCTTCCTGCAGGGCGGTGCGCATCTGCAGTTTGCAATGGTTCCTTTGAACTTAGGTACCAAGAACAAGAAGGCTGACTATGTTATCACCGGTCAGTGGGCAAAGAAGGCATTCGCAGAGGGTGGTCGTTATCTGGAAGCAAACGCTATCGCATCCAGTGCTGACAAGACCTTCTCTTACCTGCCCAAAATCGACAAGTCCATGATTACCCCAGATGCGGATTTCGTACATGTATGTTACAACAACACCATTTACGGAACTCACTTTAACACCCTGCCCGACGTTGGCGATGCTCTGTTGGTAGCAGATATGTCCTCTTGTATCCTCTCTGAAGAGATCGACTTCAGCAAGTTCGGTTTGATCTATGCAGGTGCACAGAAGAACATGGGTCCTGCAGGCGTTACCGTTGTCTTCATCCGTGAAGATCTGCTGGGCGAAGCAATGGACTTTACTCCCACCATGCTCAAGTACGAGACTCAGGCGGAGAACGGCTCCATGTACAACACCCCTCCCACCTACGGCATCTACATGATCGGTCTGGTTTGTGAGTGGATCAAGGAAATGGGTGGCATCAAGGTTATGCACGAGAAGAATGTAGAAAAGGCAAAGATTCTTTACGACTTCTTAGACAACTCCAAGATGTTCAAGGGCACCGTTGTTCCCGAGGACCGCTCTTTGATGAACGTTCCCTTCGTTACCGATTCCGAAGAACTGAACGCAAAGTTCATTGCAGAAGCAAAGGCAAAGGGCTTTATCAACCTGAAGGGTCACAGATCCGTTGGCGGTATGCGTGCAAGCATCTACAACGCTATGCCCAAAGAAGGCGTGGAAGCATTGGTTGCTTTCATGAAGGAATTTGAAGCAAACAACTAATTTATAGAGAGAAGGTATTTTACCATGTATCAGATTCAGACTCTGAATAAGATTTCCAAGAAAGGCTTGAGCCGTCTGGGTGAGAACTACACCTGTGCAGACGAGGTAGCAAATCCCGACGGTATCATCCTGCGTAGTTTTAAAATGCACGATATGGAACTCCCCGAGAGCCTTCGTGCAGTTGCTCGTGCCGGTGCAGGTGTGAATAATATTCCCATCGAGAAATGTACCGAGCAGGGTATTGTAGTATTCAACACCCCCGGTGCCAACGCCAACGCCGTAAAGGAATTGGTTCTGGCAGGTCTCTTCTTAGCATCCCGTAAGGTTGTTCAGGGTATCAACTGGGCAAAGACCTTGGTTGGAGAGGGCGATGCTATCTCCGGTCTGGTAGAGAAGGGCAAGGGTAACTTCGGCGGTCCCGAAATCGAGGGCAAGACTCTGGGCGTTGTTGGTCTGGGCGCTATCGGTGTTAAGGTTGCCAATGCGGCGCACCATCTGGGCATGGACGTTGTAGGTTATGACCCCTACCTGTCCGTAAACGCGGCTTGGAGCCTGACTCGTTTTGCTCACAAGGCAAACAGCCTGCAGGAAGTTCTGGAAAAGGCTGATTACATCACCATTCACGTTCCTGCAACCCCTGAGACCAAGGGTATGTTCAATTCCGAAGCATTTGCATCCATGAAGAATGGTGCAAGACTTCTGAACTTCTCCCGGGATAGTCTGGTAGACGAGGCCGATGTGATTGAAGCATTGGAAAGCGGAAAGCTTGCAAGTTATGTAACCGACTTCTGTACCGAAAAACTTCTTCAGAACGAGAATGTAATCTGTATGCCCCACTTGGGTGCTTCCACTCCCGAGAGTGAGGAGAACTGTGCAGTTATGGCGGCTGACCAGATGAAGAACTTCTTGGAGAATGGTAACATCATCAACAGTGTGAACTTCCCTGCTTGTGATATGGGCAAGGCGGCCGGCACCAGAGTTACCATCCTGCATAAGAATATTCCCAATATGTTGAAGCAGCTCACCGACGCGTTTGCAAGCAAAGGCGTAAACATTGAGCATATGCTGAACAAGAGCAAGGGCGACAACGCCTATACCATGATTGACGTAGACGGTAACGTAAGCGGTGCCGCTATTGCTGAGGTGGAAGCCATCGAGGGCGTTATCAAGGTAACTGTTCTGTAAACCCCTTCCCCTTGTGGGAGAGGAAACGGCAGTAAAACAGATGGTTGCGCACAATGTGTGAGGAAAGTCCGGGCTCCATAGGACAGGATGCAAGCTAACGGCTTGTGGAGGCGACTCTAAGGAAAGTGCAACAGAAAGATACCGCCTGCTTTGGCAGGTAAGGGTGGAAAGGCGAGGTAAGAGCTCACCCGCCTGTATGGTGACATACGGGCGCTGTAAACCCCATCCGGAGCAACGCTTGAATGGGAGGCTAAGTCGGTCCGACATCTCCCGAAAGGGCGGCTTGAGGCGTCTGGTGACAGGCGTCCCAGATAGATGACCATCCACGACAGAACCCGGCTTATGGTTTGCTGCCAATAAAAAGTTAATAGAAAAGGCGTATCCAAAAGGATACGCCTTTTTTTGGAGCGTGACGCTCCACCCATTGCCGGATTTTGTTTTATTTCTCTCGCCTTGCCCAATTGCGCTCGCCCACCCGAGCGCCTCTCTCCACCCCTTCGGTGTGGATTCGACCAAAAGGGGCATCCGCCCCTTTGGAAACCCCGTGAGATTGACGGAGAATTTTCCGCAAATCGAGTGCGCAGAAATTTGGATGAGATTTGTTCGATAGGAGATGAGGGATGGCAGGCGCGTACTCCTTGTACGTAACTGTCATTCTCGTTGTAGCGGCGGGAGGAGCAAGCCCCTCCCCTACAAATTTGTTATTTGAGTGCGTTCGATAAATTTAGTGAGATGTGTTCGTTTCAAGATTCGGTATGGCAGACAATCCTCCCACCGCTAAAGCGGTCCCCCCTCCTTTACACAAGGAGGGCTAATCTCGTGAG
>JAZRCD010000086.1:0-3048 GCA_045635425.1 Ructibacterium sp.
AGCCTGTGCCCGACGCTCAGGTGCGCCGGTATCTGATGGAAGAACTGCAGGTGCCCGATTACAAGGCAGAAGTCTGTGTTGCTTCCGCAAGAGGAAATGTGGGTAAGGCAAAGGCGTTGGCTTCCAGCGAGGACTTTGATAATGTAAAAAATGAGGCTCTTGGACTGTTAAAGAGTATTCAGGATATGGAGCTGTACGAAATCGTGGCAGCCATCAAGAAGATCAACGAATACAAGCTGGAGATCAATGATTATCTGGATATTCTGGCTATTTGGTACAGGGATGTACTGCTGTTCAAGGCTACAAAAGATTTGAATCATCTTGTATTCCGGGAGGAGAGCCAGGCCCTCAGACGCGTGGCCCAGCGCAGCAGCTATGAGGGAATTGAGAAGGTGCTTGAGGCGTTGGAGAAGGCGAAGACACGTTTGAATGCCAATGTTAATTTTGATCTGACAATGGAGTTGCTGATGCTGACTATCAAAGAGAATGGATAAGAGGAAATAGTTGTTTTCCGGGATTTGGTCAGATGTTAATAAAATATAGGATAGTCATTTTGAGGGAAATGTGGTAGAATGGTCACAGTTGTGCTTTGGGAAATGCAAAGGAAGAGAGATATTTGTATTTTGAAGCAAACAAGAAAAATGGCGACTGTATATAACTATCAAGAAGATTTGAGCGAATAGATGTAAGTGAGGTATATAGATGATTAAGGTAATCGGAGTGAGATTTCGTACAGCGGGTAAGGTGTATTATTTTGATCCGTTGGAGTTTGAGATAAAGAGAGGCGACCACGTTATTGTGGAGACTGCCAGAGGTATTGAGTTTGGTACTGTGGTGTCCGGTGTGCATGAGGTGGAGGATGACAAGGTCATTCAGCCCCTGAAGCCGGTAATCCGCATTGCCAATGAAAGGGACAAAGAGCAGGAGGCTTCCAACAAGCTCAGGGAACGCGAGGCTTATAAGATTTGTCTGGAAAAGATCCGCAAGCATGAGTTGGAAATGAAGCTGATCGATGCGGAGTATACATTTGATAACAATAAAGTTTTGTTCTATTTTACAGCGGACGGCAGAATCGACTTCCGTGAGCTGGTAAAGGATCTGGCTAGTGTATTTAAGACCAGAATTGAACTGCGGCAGATCGGTGTGCGTGATGAGACCAAGATCATGGGCGGCATTGGCATTTGCGGCAGACCTTTGTGCTGCCATAGTTACCTCTCTGATTTTGTGCCCGTTTCCATTAAGATGGCTAAGGAGCAGAATCTGTCCCTGAATCCTACCAAGATTTCCGGCGTTTGCGGCAGACTGATGTGTTGTCTGAAGAACGAAGAGGAAACTTATGAGGAGCTGAACAGAAGACTGCCCGGCATCGGTGATTTTGTGACCACGGAAGATGGTTTCAAGGGTGAAGTGCAGAGTGTGAATGTGCTGCGTCAGACCGTAAAGGTTGTGATTGAGGATGGAGATGACAAGGAAATACGGGATTACAAGGTTGAACAGCTGCAGTTTAAGAGAAAACACGGCAAAAAGGAAAAGCAGTCTCTCTCGAAAGAAGAACTGAAAGAGCTTGAGCGCCTGGAGCAGGAAGAATTGAAAGAAGAAGCTGCCGGCATGGTGGATGGTCAGTCTGAGAAGCAGTCCGAGCGAAGAAACCGCCGCCGCAATGAGTCACGGGCCGAAGGTGAAAACCGTAGTGAAAATGAGAACCGCGGTGAGGGAAAGAAGCGCGGTGAGAACGAGAACCGCGGCGAAGGAAGAAACCGCAGCGAGAACGAGAACCGTGGCGAAGGAAGAAACCGCGGTGAGGGAAGAAATCGCGGCGAAAACAGAAATAAAGGCGAAAATGAGAACCGTGATGAATTGAAGAATCGCACGGAAGGGGAAGCGCGCGAAGAGGGCAAACTGAACGAAGAGCAGGACGGCCGTAATGAAGAGAGAAATCGCCGCCGCCGCAACAGAAGACATGATCGCTATGACAATCGTCAGGAAGGTGAGGAAGTGTCCAGAGAACTGCAGAATGATGCAGAAAATGGCAAGAATAACAGACCTCATAACAACCAGAAACCTCAGGAACATTCCAGAAGCCAGAACGAGCGAAAGCCTCAGGAACATTCCAAGGGCAAGAACGATCAGAATAAAAATGACCAGAACAAGGGGGAAAAGCCTGAACAGAACGGCGAACCCCAGGGTGATGGTCAGAAGAAGAGAGATAACAGACATCGAAGATACTACAGAAAAGATGGAAGGAAACAGGAAAACCATGACAATTAATCTGAAAGAAAACGAGAGGCTGGACGATTTACAGCGGAACGGTTATCAGATTATACAAAATCCTGAAAAATTCTGTTTTGGAATGGACGCGGTGTTACTGTCCGGGTTTGCCCGAGCAAAGGAGAACGATATTTGCTTGGACATGGGTACCGGAACAGGGATTATTCCTATTCTCATGGAAGGAAGGTATCACTGCGCTCAGCTTACCGGTCTGGAGATTCAAGAGGAGAGTGCCGACATGGCGCGCCGCAGTGTGGCGTTAAACGGACTTTCTGACAGGATCCGGATCATCACAGGAGACATTAAAGAGGCAGACAGAATTTTTAAGTCTGCTTCTTTTGATTGTATAACCTGCAATCCACCCTATATGATCGGGCAGCATGGCATTACCAATCCTGATGCACCGAAAGCCATTGCAAGACACGAAATATTGTGTACCCTGGAAGATGTAATCAGTCAGGCGGCAAAACTCTTAAAACCGGGTGGACGTTTTTACTTGGTACACAGACCCTTCCGTTTGGCGGAGATCATCACCTCCTTAACGGCCCATAAGCTGGAGCCTAAGCGGATGCAGCTTGTCTACCCTTATGTAGACAAAGAACCCAACATGGTGCTGATTGAGGCAGTACGGGGCGGCAGATCCCGCATGACCGTAGAAAAGCCTCTGATCGTCTACGAAAAACCGGGTGTTTACACCCCCGAAATTTACGACATTTACGGATATTAAATAACGTATCTGCAACAACAATAATCAGCTTGGAATCTGCAATTATTTCAACG
>JAZRCD010000087.1:0-5440 GCA_045635425.1 Ructibacterium sp.
GCCGTTCCCATGGAGCTGGATTTGGAATACTTCCGGCAGAAGGAATACGACAAGGAGATCCTTGGCGCTCTCTTTACCCGTCTTCAATTCAAGTCTTTTTTACAGAAGTTGGAACTTCCTGCAGGAGGCGGTGCGGCTCAAGGTGTGGAAAAGATTTCCGCAGAACTGACCGCTCTCTCCAAAGAGGAATTTGCCAAACTTCTTCCTGCCACCGGCGAGGTTTGTTACTTATTGGATGACGATACCCTCTACCTTACCGCCGATGGAAAAGCAGTAGCATCTGCCCGTCCCGATGCAGATTTGTTAAAGACTTTCTTCGAGAATCCTGATCTTTCCAAGTGCGGTTATCACACCAAAGAAGACATGCTCTCTTTGGCAAAAGCAGGCATCTCCTATGAGGGTCTCAACTTCGATGTAATGCTTGCGGCTTATCTTGCAGAACCCACCCAGAGCAGTTATGATATTGAGGGACTTTGCCTGAAATATTTGGGTCGGGAACTTGCCGAAACTGCCGCACAAACCGAGGATGACGGCCAGATGGCCATGTGCTTTGATCAGGCAGATGACAGCCGAAACCAAACCCTAGCCGATCGCACTGCTGCCATCTTTGAACTTGCCAAATATTTTAAGGAACGCATCGAGCAGGACGGACAGCATCAACTTTATTATGACATTGAACTTCCTCTGGTTGGAGTTCTTGCCGAAATGCAACAGATTGGTGTCTATGTGGACAAAGACGCTCTGCAGGAATTCGGCCGGAGATTATCCGGCGAAATTTCACGTCTGACCGAGGAAATTTACTCCCTTGCCGGCGAGGAATTCAACATCAACTCCCCCAAACAGCTGGGCGAGATTCTCTTTTCCAAGATGGGCCTCCCCGGAGGAAAGAAGAACAAAAACGGTTATTCCACCAACGTGGATGTCCTAACCAAGCTTGCGGCGGAACACCCCATTGCCCAAAAGGTTTTGGAGTTCCGCCATCTTGCAAAACTCCATTCTACCTATGTGGAAGGTCTGATTCCCCAGATTAACCCTGCAACCGGACGGATTCACTCCAGTTTCAATCAAACAGTAACCGCCACCGGTCGTATCAGCAGTACCGAACCCAATCTCCAGAACATTCCCGTCCGCACCGAACTGGGTCGGGAAATCCGTCGGATGTTTGCCGCACAAAACGATAAGGTTTTGATTGACGCGGACTATTCTCAGATTGAACTCCGTGTTCTGGCTCACATCTCAAAAGATGCTACCATGCAGGATGCCTTCCTGCAGAATCAGGACATTCATACACGTACTGCATCTCAGGTCTTTGGGGTTTCCATGGATGAAGTCACCTCCTCCATGCGCTCTGCCGCAAAAGCGGTTAATTTCGGTATCGTCTATGGTATTGGCGCATTCTCTTTGGCTCAGGATTTGAAAATTTCCATGAAGGAAGCAGATGCCTATATCAAAGGATATTTAGAAAACTACCCTTCGGTGGATGCCTATATGAAACAAGCCATCACCGAGGCCCGGGAAAAAGGCTATGCCGAAACCATGCTGGGCAGACGTCGGAATATGCCGGAGCTGAAAGCATCCAACCGGATTACTCAGGCATTCGGCGAGCGGGTTGCCATGAATGCCCCCATTCAGGGAACTGCCGCAGATATCATTAAGATTGCCATGGTGAAGGTTTCTGATCGCCTGAAACGAGAGAACCTGGATGCCGGATTGATTCTGCAGGTACACGATGAACTGATTGTGGAATCCTCCCCCGCTGATGCTGAACGGGCAAGGGTTGTTCTTCAAGAGGAAATGGAGAACGCCTGCAGACTTTCCGTTCCCCTTGTGGTGGACATCAATACAGGAAAAAGTTGGTATGATACAAAATAAAAAAAAGAGCAGATACCTTTGTATCTGCTCTTTTTGTTATTTTACTTCATTCAGTGCCTGTTCCAAATCTGCGATGATATCTTCTGCATTCTCGATGCCGACAGAGAGACGAATCAGGTCGGGGGTTACCCCTGCCGCCTTTAATTCCTCGTCGTTCAGCTGACGATGGGTATGGCTTGCAGGATGGAGTACCGATGTTCTGGCGTCTGCCACGTGGGTAACAATGGCCGCCATCTTCAGGCTGTCCATAAAGGTCACTGCCGCATCTCTACCACCCTCAACGCCAAAGGAGATAACGCCGCAGGAACCATCCGGCAGATACTTCCGGCCCAGTTCATAGTACTGATCCTGAGGCAGTCCGCAATACTTCACCCAAGAAACCTTGGGATGATTTTTCAGAAACTCTGCTACCGCTTGTCCGTTGGCACAATGCTGACGCATTCTCAAAGGAAGGGTTTCCAGTCCAAGGTTCAACAGGAACGCATTCTGGGGAGAGGGAATGGAACCCAAATCTCTCATTACCTGCGCTGTTGCCTTGGTAATGTATGCCGCCTTACCGAACTTCTCCGTATAGGTGATACCGTGGTAGGATGCATCCGGAGTGGTGAGACCGGGGAATTTGCCCGATGCCTCCCAATCGAAATTACCGCTATCTACGATGGCGCCACCGGTTGATACCGCATGTCCATCCATATACTTGGTGGTGGAATGAACCACAATATCTGCACCCCATTCAATGGGACGACAATTTACCGGAGTTGCAAAGGTATTATCAATGATCAGAGGAACCTTATTGGCATGCGCCACCTTTGCCCACTTCTCAATATCCAGCACCACCAAAGCAGGGTTTGCAATGGTTTCACCAAAGTACGCCTTGGTATTAGGCTGACATGCTGCCATCAACTCTTCCTCACTTGCATCGGGGTCGATGAAGGTTACATCAATTCCCATCTTCTTTAAGGTTACCCCAAAGAGGTTAAAGGTTCCGCCATAGACAGTAGAAGAACATACAAAGTGATCCCCTGCGGTACAAATATTAAAAATAGAATAGAAACATGCAGCCTGTCCGGAAGAGGTAAGCATACCTGCTACGCCGCCCTCCAAATCTGCAATCTTAGCTGCAACGGCATCGTTGGTAGGATTAGCAAGACGGGTATAGAAATAACCGCTCTCCTCCAAATCGAACAATCTGCCCATCGCCTCGGTACTTTCGTACTTCCATGTGGTATTCTGATAGATAGGAAGAACTCTCGGTTCGCCGTTTTTGGGTTGGTATCCCGATTGGATACACTTGGTCTCGATTTTCATACATATCCTCCATTCTGTCCCCAAGGGGACACAAATTATCATCTGTGCTCCATTATATACAATTTTCTTTTGAATTTCAATAAAAACTTTCAGAAATCTATGGAATTTGTAAAAAAGTTATGGTATACTATAAATATTATGGGATTTGTCCTTTCGAATCGGTAATCAATTGCAAAAATCCATCCGGTTCCATAGAGCAAATATCTGCGGCAATGATGGTATCCTTTATCACCAACAGATTGGCATGAACCAGTCCGCTTTGGGAGTTTTCATGGTTGGTAACCCGATAGGTATATCGGGTGGCAGGCTTTCCTCGATAGGGCTCTAAATCGAACCCTCCCTCTAAGCACAATTCATGATAAGTTGAAAAAACCTGATCAAATTCTTCCGGAATGGTCAGGTGACAGATTTCCAAAGGTTCTTCTTCCACCTGCCAGCCGTAGGATTGCAAAAAGTTCCGATTCTTTTTGTTCAGTTCCGAATCGGCATGAAACAACAGAAAAATAATTCCGGTTGTTGCCAAGGCAGCCACCAGAATCATAATAACAGACTTACCTCCGTGCCTTTTTTTCGCCATGGGAAACCCCTCCGTTTCTATTGGTAAATTCTATGCATCGGAGATGAAGATTATGAGGTAAAACCATGCGTTTGGATAAATATTTGGCGGATTGCGGTGTTGCTACCCGTAGCGAAAGCAAAAAACTGATAAAAAGCGGTGTGGTTCTGGTAGAAGGACTCGGTTCCCTCCGTCCCGAAACCCAAATTGACCCAACAACTGCTCGTGTTACCGTTCGCGGTGTGCCGATACAGTATCGAGAGTTTGTCTATCTGATGCTAAATAAGCCCCAAGGGTATCTCTCCTCCACCCGAGACGGAAGACAACCCATTGTATTGGATCTTGTTCCTGAGGAATATCAACATTTTGACTTATTCCCTGCAGGACGGCTTGATATCGACACCGAGGGGCTTTGTCTTCTTACCAACGACGGGCAACTTGCCCATCGAATTTTAAGTCCGTCCAAGCATATTCCCAAAACCTACTACGCCATCATCGACGGAGAGGTTACTCCCGAAGATGTTCGGCATTTCTCTCAGGGAGTCGTGTTAGACGACGGATACCTGACCAAACCCGCCCTGCTTGAAGTTCTTTCCTTTGGGACCACCTCGGAGATTGAACTGACCATCACTGAAGGCAAATTCCATCAGGTGAAACGAATGTTTGAAGCGGTAGGCAAAAAAGTTACCTACTTGAAACGAATCAAGATGAATCAATTGCAACTTGACCCCCATCTTCCTTTGGGAGAGATGCGGGAATTAACCGATGCCGAAGTGGCACAACTGGAAGAAAAATAAACCAAGGGAGATGAAACCATGATTTCCAAAATTAACAGTATGGGTTTAAATGGCCTGCAGGGTTTTGACGTACAGGTAGAATGTGATGTCAGTTCCGGTCTGCCTGCATGGGAAATCGTTGGTCTCCCCGATGTGGCGGTACGGGAATCCAAAGAACGAATTCGTTCTGCCGTGAAACATGCAGGATTCCAAATCCCCGGGAAGCGGATGGTGGTAAACCTTGCTCCTGCCGATGTAAAAAAAGAAGGCGCCTATTTGGATCTGCCCATTGCCATTGGTATTCTGGTTGCATCGGAACAGTTATTCTTCCCTGATTTGCAGGATTGTGCCTTTTTTGGGGAACTCTCTTTGGACGGCTCGCTTCGTCCCATCCACGGAGCATTACCTATGACCATTACCGCATACCAAAAAGGAATCAAGCGCATCTTCCTTCCGGCAGAGAACGCCAAGGAAGCGGCTGTTGTCACCGGCGTACAGATTTACGGGGTTCATCATTTAGAGGAACTGCTTCTCCATCTTCGCGAAGAACAGAGCCTTATCCCCACCGAGATTGATGTGGACTCCCTCTTCCGCCTTGCGGCAGAGAGCGAACTGGACTTTGCAGAGGTAAAGGGACAAAAGAACGCCAAGCGTGCCTTGGAGGTTGCAGCAGCAGGTGGTCACAACCTTCTGCTCATCGGTCCTCCCGGCTCGGGCAAAACCATGCTTGCTCAGCGAATTCCTTCCATTCTTCCTGATTTGAGTTTTGAGGAAGCCTTGGAGGTTACCAAAGTTCACAGTATTGCCGGCAAACTGCAGAAGGATCAACCCATGGTACTCAGCCGGCCTTTCCGCAGTCCTCATCACACCGTTTCTCCGGTAGGGCTCACCGGTGGTGGCGGAAACCCCAAACCCGGCGAGGTTAGTC
>JAZRCD010000088.1:0-14567 GCA_045635425.1 Ructibacterium sp.
TGCACCAGATTTTTCTGGGTATCCGAGAGGGTATTCCCCTCGAATGCCTGAATCTTCCGCAGAAGCTTAATGATAATCTCCGCCAGATAAAGGCGCATCAGGTTCAGGTATCCGGTTTTGGCATTTTTATACTCATTGTAAATCTTCTCAAAGGTGGAGCCGATATCATATCCGCAATTGGGAATCAGGTTAAACCGCTCCTTAAACCCGGTCTCGTCAGGGAAGAGGGAGTAGAAGAGGAAGGAGTTCCCGATCAGGGAAAAGTCATCACTGGTAAGTTCGGATCTGTCCAGAAAATCAGGGGTGAACATCAGGTCATAGGCGAGAAATTCTTCCTCACAATCAGGATCGGCAAGAAAGACGTGGGACTCCTCGGAATTGATGACCGAAATATCCCCTTTCTTGACAAAATACTCATTGTCGTCAATAATATGCTTGGCACGTCCCGAAATAATATAAACAATTTCGATAAACTTATGCTTGTGGGGAACACCGACATATTCCTTGCACTCGTTGGAGATGTGAATATGAACAGACTGATTCTGCTTGAAGAAATAGTCCTTATGAATGATTGCAACTTCATCTGCCATGATTCTCGCCTCCTTTTGCCTTGATTGTACTATAAAGTCGGAGGAAAGTCAAGGCGGGTGGGGTGAAATTCACTATATTTTGAATAGGAAAACCTATAGATTTTTTTAAGAAGATAGACTATAATAGAAGATGATAAAATAGGAAAAGCGAGGTGTTTTTCTTGAACGGAAAAAAGCAATGGTATATTGTAGACGGCTATCGTCCCTCCCCTGCCCCTGATCCGGCGGCAGTTTATGAGGGTCACGAGAGCGTTATGGTACTGAACACCAATGCAGAAGATGCACATCTTCTCATCAGTATCTACTTTGAGGATAAGGACCCGGTGGAGAATATTCCCATGACAGTTCCTGCCAAGCGGATTAAGTGCTTTGTTACCCACGATAAAGAGGCGCTGGGCGGTCTGGAACTGGGCGTTGGTGAGCAGTACTCTATGGAAATCAAAAGTGATATCGGTGTCATTGTCCAGTATGGCAGATTGGATGTACAACAACCCAACATGGCATACATGGCATTGATGGCACAGAGCGAATAGGAAAGGAGAACTTGTATGAAAGTAAAAAGCGTAACCAAAGACCTTTCTCGTGAGGATCTGGGAACGGTAACCTCTCATGAACACGTACTTCTGGATCTGACCGCATTCTATCAGGCGCTTCCCGTTGAGGGAATCGAGGATCCTGCCACCCAGAAGGTGGAAATGTGGAATCTTGGCATCCTGAGCCGTGACTGTTATGCCTTTAAGGATAACCTTTTGCTGGACAGCGAGGAAGTTGCGATCAAGGAACTGAACTTCTTCAAGAAGGCAGGCGGTAACACGGTGGTGGATGCATCCCTGCCCGGCATCGGCAGAAATCCGGAGGCACTGGTTCGTATCTCTGAAGCGACCGGCCTGAATATTATTATGGGTACCGGCTTTTATGTAGGCGAGACCCACCCCAAGGAATTCGATAGTATGACCGATGAGGAAATCGCAGAACTGATGGTGAAAGAGCTGGAGGAGGGTGTCAACGGCATCCCTGCCGGTTACATCGGTGAAATTGGTATCAGCGAAATCTTTGACGATAAGGAACGGAGAGTTCTTCGTGCGGCGGCCATTGCATCCAACAAGACCGGTGCTGCCATCAATGTACATATCAACCCCTGGACCACCAATGGTATCGAGGCGGCGGATATCCTCTTAAACGCAGGCGTTCCCGCTGAGAAGATTTGTATCAGCCATATCGACGTGGAGAATCGGGAAGAGTACATCTATGCGCTCCTGAAAAAGGGCGTCTATGTGGAGTTTGACAACTTCGGTAAGGAGTACTACATCAAGCGTGAGGTTCGGAACTCGGGCTACGGCCTCTTTGTCCACGATACCGATCGAGTTACCCTCTTAAAGAAGATGATTGATGACGGATATTTGAAGCAGATTCTGCTCTCTTGTGACGTGTGCCTTAAGAACCTGCTCCATACCTATGGCGGTTGGGGCTACGATCACGTGTTAACCAACATTGTTCCCATGATGGAGGATGAGGGCATTACCCAAGAACAAATTGACACATTATTAATAGAAAACCCCGCCGATTGGCTGTGCGGAAAGGAGTAAGATTATGTTAAACATTCCCTGCATTCCCGATGTGGAATTCAAAGAAAGAGCAAAGAAAGTTCAGGAGGCTATGAAGAAGGAAGGTTATGACTTCATTCTCTCCTATGGTAACGAGGCAGAGCCCCAGTACGTGAGATACTTCTCCAACTACTGGCCCTCCTTTGAGACCGCAGGTGTCCTGATTGCCCAGGAGGGTGACCCCATCCTGCTCATCGGCCCTGAGAGTATGACTTATGCATCCGACCGTAGTAAGATTGCGGAAATCCGCCGTGTGAAGGCCTTCCGTGAATCTTCCGAACCCGAGTATCCCGGACATGTGCTGGACACCTTCAATTCCGTTATGAAGGAAATGATTGGCGACAAGAAGGTAACACGGTTCGGTGTGGCAGGTCTGCCCCTGATGACCATTGGTGTTTACGAAGCATTGGCAGAATCCTTGAAGGTTTATGGCGATGTGAAGATTGAAAAAGCAGACGAAATCGTAAACAAGATTCGTATGAACAAGACCGAGAACGAACTCAATTGTATGAGAGCGGCAGCAAAGATTACCGCCCAGACCTTTGACTACGTTCTGGAAAACATCAAGGTTGGCATGACCGAACAGCAGGTGGCAGGTCTGGCTCTTGGTAAGATGCACGAACTGGGTGCGGAGCGGGAATCCTATCCCGTTTGGGTACTCACCGGCAAAGGCTCCAATCAGGCAATCAGCCGTCCCAGAAACAAGAAGATTGAAAAAGGCGATATGACCTTTATCCAGATCGGTGCCAGAGTAGACGGCTATGCTTCCACCATTGGCAGACCCGTTGTGTTTGGTAAGGCAACCCCCGAACAGAAAGAACTGATCGAGGTTGGTTACAAGGCGCAAGAACGTGCCATCGGTATGTTAAAAGCCGGTGTTCCTGCTTGTGAAATTGCAAAGGCTCACGTGGAATATGTAACCGAAATGGGTTACGGCGACTGGCTCCTCTACGGACCCTTCCACGGCAACGGAACCATGGAAGGCGAGGCGCCCTGGATCGAAACCAGTGCCGACTTCCTTCTGGAAGAGAATATGTCCTTCTGTGCGGACATCTTCTTAGGCTCCAAGGAAAAGGAAATCGGTCTCCGTATGGAGGACGTTGTGGTAGTGACCAAGGATGGTTGCGAGAACTTGACTAATTATCCCAGAGAATTGTTCGAGATTCAATAAAAAAGAGGTGCCCTTGGGCACCCTTTTTTATTGATACAGTCGTGCTTGAAAATTCAGCAATCTGTGTCCGTTTCATCGACTCGGCATGACAGTCATGTACACAAAGTACACTCCTGCCATACCGAATCTCGAAACGAACAAATCTCACTAAATTTTCTGCGCACTACCGAGTGGAAAAGACCGATTTCATCCAATTTTCTGCGCACTACCGAGTGTTAATGAAAAACAACGCCGAGGGACATTGTCCTTCGGCGTCTTGTTTCAGCGGTAGGCTTTTTTTCGGTCTTCGGTGGGCGTTACCCCGAATTTTGCCTTATAGGCTTTGCAAAAATAACTAAGATCCTCAAACCCGCAGGCTAAAGAAATCTCCGGAAGTTTCGTTGTCCTATTGGAAAGAAGAAGGCTTCGGGCGTAGGTCAGTTTCAAATTCAGGAGGTAGGAAATCACGGTATAATGAAAGGTCTTTTTAAAATCATGGCAAAGCTTGGAGACCGAAATGTCAAAGGCGGCGGCAATTTCCTCTAAGGAGAGTTTTTGCGTAAAATTCTTTTCTAAATATAATGCGATCTGATGACAAAGGCTTAATGGTTGCGCGGCAGAGTCAAAAAAACGGCAGAAGAAGGAGTAGACCATACCTGACAGAATTCCCATTCTGCCAAAGCCGTAGTATTCCTGAATGATGGTGCAAATATCCGAAAGATATCCTGCAACGTCTACGGACTCCTGAAATAAAAATGATTTTTGGCAAAACTGTCCCACCAATTGGGAAACGGCATCTCCTTTGACGGTGACAAAGGATGTCAGCATAGGCCCGTAACTTTCGTGAGAATAGGGCGTTCCCGGTGCGGTGTAAAAAGCACAACCGGGAGAAAGTGGGTAGGTTTCGCCCATACAATGAAGAACCCCCTCCCCTTCTTGTACCACCAAAATTTGATGAAAGTCAGAGCCATAGGGCCGCTCCATAGGCGGTTGAGGAAAGGTCTCTCCAATGGTGTTCAGATAGATTGGCAGATTTTTGGATGCTTCTAAGTTTCGGTTTGCAATTACAATATTCATAACATCACCCGTGCAAGATATTCCAATTATTTGTAAGATGTTCTATTTACAAATCGTTTAAAAACGCCTATAATAATGGTAATTTCATTATATCAAACTGAAAAGGAAAAATCAACCAAAAGCACAATTTTCCAGTATTTTAATAAAAGGAGTCATTGCCATGCGCTTTTATGAAGACCTAAGCCAAAGAAAATCCAGCCGAAGAGCCCAACGTTCCTACTATATCCCCGAAGGGGACGGATACCAATTGCTAAACGGAATCTGGGATTTTTGCTATTATGAAAAAGACTATCTGGAGGGGGAAACTCCTGCTCGGTGGGACAGTGTTCCTGTGCCCTCTTGTTGGCAGATGCAGGGGTATGGCAATCCCAACTATTCTAACCTGAACTATCCCCATCCGGTGGATCCGCCCTATGTTCCTGACGAGAACCCCATGGGAATCTATCGCCGTGAAATTGAAATTGCAGACTTAGATAAGTGTCACTATCTGGTTTTTGAGGGCGTTTCATCCGATTTGGAACTCTTTGTCAACGACACCCGCGTGGGTTATACTCAGGGTAGCCATCTTCAGGCGGAGTTTGACATTACCGATTATGTTAAGAAAGGCACCAATACCCTTCTTTGTAAGGTGCATAAGTGGTGTCTTGGCAGTTATTTAGAGGATCAGGATATGTTCCGTATGAACGGAATTTTCCGTGACGTATACCTGCTCTCTCGTCCCAAGGGACATCTTGGGGATGTTGCTATTACCACCGAGGGAAATCGTGTTTTGATTGAACTTGAGGGAAGTGCCGAAGTTTCCCTTTACGATCAGGGAGAATTATTGGCATCCTGCCAATGCGAGGGCAGAACGGAGTTTTCGGTAGAGAACCCCGTCCTTTGGAATGCAGAAAAGCCCTATCTTTATGAACTGGTCTTCCTGAGTCAAGGTGAAACCATCCGACGGAAGTTCGGTTTTGTATCGTATTCCATCAACGAAGAATCCGCATTCTGTGTCAATGGTGTTCCGGTAAAGATCAAGGGCATCAACCGTCACGACACCCATCCGGAAAAGGGATGGACCATGTCCGACGAGGATTTGATGAGGGATCTGCAACTGATGAAGCAACTGAACATCAACACCATCCGTACCGCCCACTATCCCCCCTCTCCCAAATTCTTGGATATGTGCGACGAGATGGGCTTTTATGTAATTTTAGAAACGGATCTGGAGATGCACGGATTTACCAGACGGCGTAAGGACAGCGGTTATGATTTTCGGGAGATGCCCGAGGAATGGATCAGCAATATGCCGGAGTGGAAAGAAGAGTTTTTGGAGCGGATGGAACGTGCCTATGAGCGGGACAAGAACCACCCATCCATCTTCTGTTGGTCCATCGGCAACGAGAGCGGTCACGGTATCAATCACGAGGCAATGGTGGAATATGTTCGGAAAACCGACCCGAAGCGGTTGGTACATAGCGAGGATGCCTCTCGTATGAGTGAAAGGTATCCGGAGTATTTGGAGAATTCGGATTTTTACTCCAGAATGTATCATAGTTTCCACATTGTGGAGGAGTATGCACAAAACGAGGAAAAAACTAAGCCTTTCTTCCTTTGCGAATATTCACATGCCATGGGCAACGGCCCCGGCGACATTATGGACTACTGGGATATCTTCTACAAGCATCCCAAAATGGTGGGAGGATGTATCTGGGAATGGGCAGACCACGTGGTAATGGTGGACGGTGTTGCCAAGTACGGTGGAGACTTCCCCGGAGAAATGTATCATGATTTCAATTTCTGCGTAGACGGTCTGGTCTTCCCCGACCGAAGTTTTAAGGCAGGAACGTTGAACGCCAAGGCGGCTTATCAGTATCTCCGTTGTGAATGGGAGGGAAGTGCCGTTAAGGTGACCAATCTGTATGACTTCACCAACTTAAAGGAATATACCTTCCGCTATGAATGTCAGGTGGATGGAGAAACCATCTGGGAAAAGAATGAAAGATTAGACATAGAACCCAAGGACTCCGTTTTGTTGGAGATTCCGACCGTGGAGAAGTGTGTTTTGGGTGCCTACATCAACTGCTCCTTGTTTGACGACACCGGCTATGAGGTTGCTATGGTGCAACTTCCCATGGATGTTCCCTGTGTTCCTCAAAAGGGTTGCGAGGAAAAGGCGGAAATCACCGAGGAAAAACTTTCCTATGTGGTAAAGGGCGCGGGATTTGACTATCGGGTTTCTAAAATAACCGGTGAGATTGAGAGCATCACCAAAGAGGGCAAAGAACTCCTGAAAGACAATGTGAAACTGACGGTGCTTCGTGCCCCCACCGACAACGAACGGAATGTGAAACGGCAATGGTACAATTTAGGTGACGGCTACCGCAACTGGGAAGGAGAGTATCTGGACCGGCTCTTTAACAAGTGTTATTCCTGCGAGAGAGAGGGGAATGTGATTACCGTCAAAGGTTCCCTTGCAGGCGTTTCCAGAATGCCCTTCTTCCGATATATCCTGACCTACACCTTCTTTGCAAACGGTGAGGTGACGGTGAACCTTGCCGGTGATGTGCGGGAAGACTGTATCTGGCTCCCCAGACTTGGTTTTGAGTTCCGCACCGGGTATGAGAATCAGAAGTTCCGCTACTTTGGCATGGGTGATATGGAGAACTATTGCGATATGAGGTATCATGCCAAGGTGGGTTTCTATGAAAGTGATGCCGATCGGGAGTATGTTCCCTATCCCAGACCTCAGGAACACGGCAACCACACCAAAACCAAGATTCTGGAACTGGCAGAGGGTCTTTCTTTCCGCTCGGATATGGGCTTTGAATGTAATATTTCCCATTACAGTGCCGAGGGGCTTATGGAGGCAGGACATACAGACGAACTGAAGAAAGAGGATGCCACCATCATCCGCATCGACTACAAAAATTCCGGTCTCGGCTCCGGTTCCTGCGGACCGCTTCCTCAGGAGAAGTATCGGCTGATGGAGAAAAAGATCGAGAAGTTCAGTTTCACGGTAAAACCATAATAAAAACGCCACGTAATGTGGCGTTTTCTATTGCAAAATATTATGCTGTGTGGTAGAATGAAGCGGAAGAAGACTCTTGATGAAAGGGCTGAAATAAAGATGCTTTGTAAAAAAATTCAATTGGACGATTCCGCATATCTAAAGACCTATGTGGCAGATAAGACGGAAAACTATACTCGGAAAGGAGTCCTTGTGATTCCGGGCGGAGCTTATTGTATGGTATCCGATCGGGAAGCAGAGCCCGTTGCGTTAGGGTTCCTGCCCCAGGGGTTCAACGCCTTTGTGTTGCACTACTCAGTAGAAGGGGAGAAGACCTTCCCTGCTCAACTGATTCAGGCGTCCAAGGCCATGAAGCATATCAAGGACCATGCCGAAGAATATGGCATTGACCCAGACCGGGTCTTTGTGGTAGGTTTTTCCGCAGGGGGACACCTTGCTGCATCCCTTGCCACCATGTGGAACAAACAGGAAATCTATGAAGAGGTGGAGATGCCCTTTGGCTACAACAAGCCAAGAGGTGCCATGCTGATCTATCCGGTGATTACAGGAGATCCTGCCTATTCCCATCAGGGAAGTTTTCGGTATTTGTTTGATAACGAAACGCCCGATAAGGAGCAACTGGCAAAAGCAAGTATCGAACAGCATGTCACAGAAAATGCCTGTCCCGCCTACTTGATTCATGCCGCCAATGACCCGTCGGTTCCGGTGGAGAACTCTCTTCTTCTCGCCATGGCGTACAGCAAAGAGAAAATTCCTTTTGAGATGCATATCTACCCAAGAGGAAAGCACGGATTCTCCTTGGGAAATCCCATCACCGCCATGGGAAATGAGGAACCCAATCATAATGAGCAATGGTTGAAAGATGCGGCAGCTTGGTGCGAAAAAGTGCTGAGCGGAGAATACGAAAAACAAGAAACAGAGCAATAAGGAGAAATCATGATGGAAAAATTAAAATGGATTAAGCCCATCGACGGCGACGTTTTGTTTGAAATTGCAGACGGTCCGGTTGAGGGAGAATTTTTAATGACCGAGATTCGTGTCAGCGCTCCTGCGGGAAGTGACGTTGTGATTAACGGAGTCAAAGCATCCTATCAAGGTGACGGTATCTATACCGCTACCATTGGTCTGGACGCTTATCGTAATCGGGTAGAGGCAGTGTGTGACGGAGAACTTGCAGACACCATCACCCTGTTCTGGTTCCGTGGCGGTTACAAGACCTACCGCCTTGGCGTGGATGATGTTATCTGGTGCTTTGAAAATATCTATCATCATCAGGATGAGTATACCTCCATCTTTGATGATCCCTTCTTGAAATTATACTACGATCTCCATCAGGAGTTCGGCACCCATGTGCATATGCATATTTATTATCAGAACGATGATGGTTCCTTTAATCTGACCATGTTCCCCGATAAGTATAAAGAGGAGTTCAAGGCCAATGCGGATTGGCTTCGGTTCTCCTTCCATTCCTTAAAGGACAGTCCGGGTAGCCCCTATAAGAATGCTCCCTATGATCTGGTTATGAAGGAAGGGCGGATGGTGGAAAAGGAGATTCTTCGTTTCGCAGGCCCTGAGGTCATGGATCATGTAACCTCTCAGCACTTTGCCAACTCTGCTCTGCCCGGCACCCGTGCTTTTCGGAACCTTGGCTTTAAAGTGCTTGACGGATATTTCATCTTCGATAAGAACGGAGACCCCAGTATTTCCTACTACTTGAACAAGGAGCAGGCATCCCATGCCGCAGTAAGAGATTTCTGGGTGGATACCCAAGAGGATATTATCTTCGTGAAGGATGACATCATCCTGAACGAAAAGAAGGTAGGAGAAATCGGCCCCTACCTGACCGAAGCGGCAACCAAGGACGATTACTGCTTCGTCTATCTGCTGATTCATGAACAATATTTCTATGAACATTATGGGCTTTATGAACCGGATTACCGGGAACGGATCTGGGAAGGAGTCAAGTGGTGCGTAGAGAATGGCTATCGGTCGTCGTGGATTTCGGATTTTGCGTTGGAAAAGTTGCCGGGGCGCGTTTGATAATGAAACGACACATGGCTCATCCCATACAATTTTTTGTACACTCCGTCATTCTTTGTCCCTCAGAAAATATGAAAAAATAAGAAAGCGGGAGGATATCATCCTCCCTCTTTCTTATTCCCGAATGAGTTCTTGAGGGATTAAAGCATAATCGAACATAACCCGGGAATGATTGTTCAAGATAAGTTCTTTATTCATAACGGCATTGGTTTCCTTATCAATAACCTTTCGGTAAATGGTGGAGTTTCTGTAGAAGGTATCCTGCTCTTTCTTAAAATGATGGTTTTCTTCTATCAGCTCATAACCAAAAGGAAAAGGTCGTTCGCTTCTCAATTCGGCATGCAAAAACTCTCCCTCGCACCGGACAAGTAGTTGAAGTGTTTGGTCTGTAGTGTTTTTAAATCTGTAGTCAATATGATTGTAACAAACGGAGGTCCCGGCACTGAAAGGGACCCGCTTTCCCTCGTCCGGAGCCAGAGCATCAGAGTGAGAATGAAATTCCACCACAGTTAAAGGACTGTGCAAAACCAAAAGGTGCAGAGTATTACCCAAATTACATAGTCCGCCTCCAATTCCGGCAATCAGCTTGTTTTTCTCAATGATTCGCCCTTCCTTATACCCTTTTCGCTTGGTGGTCTTTCCTACGGTTTTCCAGAAGGAAAACACTTCACCGGGGCGGATGAGAAGTCCGTTGATTTTGCTTCCGGCAAGATTGATGTTGACCGCCTTATTCAGTTGATGCGTCAAATCTACCCCCGGCGCTCTCTTTATCATATTGGAATGATGAGAAGATACCACATGGGGAAGAATCTCCTCCTGTCTGGTCCTGGCAAAGCACTCCCTACTCAGCAGATCTTTGAGATACCTTTTCCACCGTTCTTTTTGGAGAGAAATGGCATAACAAAAAGGGCTGATTTCACAAAAAAGCTTATCTCGTTTCCATAACATCTTTTGCACAACTCCCTTTTTTTTGGATATCACCAATTCTGTGACGAAAACCGTTGCTCCATCGGTAAAACGCAAGAATGCATTTTTCCAGAGCACGTTTTTTTCCGATTTTTGTTTCACCCTCCAGACGGATAAACCGAACCAAAATGTTCGCCATACCACACCTGTTTGCACCATAAATATCGGTAAACAACTGGTCGCCCACCATAATGACCTTCTCTTTGGGAAGGTTCAGCATTGTCAGAGCTTTGTAGTAATTGGAGGTATTCGGTTTGTCCGCATCGGGAATGTAAAGAGAATCAATATTTTGGTTAAACCGTTCAATTCTCTCGGTATCGTTGTTAGATAACAACAGGGTTTTTAGCCCTATTTTGTGAATTTCCTGAAATAACGCATCAATCTCCGGTGTAGAATCGTCCCCATGATGCACTAAAGTATTATCAATATCAAAGATAATACCTCGGTATCCCATTTGATACAGCTTGTGGTAATCAATGGCAAAGATACTTTCCACATATTCATAAGGATAAAACAGTTTCAACATGACGAGATCTCCTGATCGTTTTCGATATATTGACAAACTCTTTCAATTTGTTCCTCAAAACTTTCGCCGAACCGGTGTTCAAAAAAAGCCCCACCAATGGTAAATGCCCATGCACCGGAAGCCATTACCATATCTATTTTTTCATAACTGTCAATACTTCCGGCAACACAGACCGGTGCATCCGTTTGGGAAACAAAGGCTTCGATGAGTTCGCTGGGGTTGCTTTTGTGTCTGTAAGCTAATAAATCAAACCCATAAACACCTTTTTTTATGTACTCCTTTGCGGCTTCGGTCATTTCTGAAACCTCCCCCTCCAACACGGAAGGACGTTCTTTGACCCTGCCGACGAAGGGCATATATTTTATCTGGTGACGATTACAGTAATCATTGACTGAATCGTAAAACATGGTTCCCATAAGAATATCACAATTGCATGCAACGGCTAACATAGCACCTTGCAAACATGCGTCTTCCGTGTAAGAAACCACCTCCAATACCGTTGTTTTCCCGCATGCTTTCATATAAGCAAACAGTTCTTGCATCTGCCGGGCAGGAAGCCCTTCTTCCTTAAATCCCCAATATTGAACCTTGCTGTTTTTACAACAATCGAAAATTTTATAGGCATTTGAAACAGTTTTGTCATTGTGAGTGAGCATCACAATTAAATTTGGTTTATCATTCATTAGTAACAGAAACCTCCTATAACGAAAAGAAGATAACATTCTCTATTGATTCATTTTCCCCTCTTTTCGAATCTGGGAGGGGGTTTTCCCTGTGGCATTCTTGATAAAACAGCTGAAGTTGGCACTTCGGCTATATCCTAAAAGCTCCGCAATCTGGGAAATACTCTTGTCCGAGTTATGGAGCAGGTTGGTGGCAATCTCCACCCGGGTCTCCTTGCTCTTTTCCCGATAGTTCATATGATATTTCTTCTTGATGGTGCGGTGGAGCTGACGGGGACTGATATGCAATTGATCTGCCAGTTCCTTGCTGGAGGAGTGAGAGACAAAGCGGGATGCAAAGTGGGTGTCCAACACATACTCCTGCGACAAAGGCGGTGCTTGTTCTGCCAAAAAACTGGGGTTGTCCCGATCCACCAGAAGTTCATAAAGGTCAATCAAAAAAACATTGGCAAGGGCACGAATTTTCTCTCGGTTCAGGTAATTGGGTTGAGAATCCTCGGCAAGAAGCCGAAGCCGCATCAAATCCTCGCGCAAATCAGAGTGCTTGGCGGTCAGAACCATCGCCCGATCCCGTGGCAGGGAATGATAGAACTGCAAGGTGGCCTCACTGCTTCCCGGTTTGGGAGGAGCAATGCTGATGGATAAGCTGATCTGTGAAATTTCTTCCGTTTGTTGGTTCATGCTATGGTAAATACCCGGAGGAATAATCAACAATTGTCCATCCTGAAGTTGCAGAGGCTTTTCCTGACAGAGGAATTCCGTGGTGCCCTTTTCCACATAGTGGAACTCAAAATACAGGTGCTGATGGTAGTAATAAGGGGTGCTCCGCTCAGGTGAAAACCCCTGTTGAATGTGCATTAACTGACAATGGGTGTTTCCGATGGAAAAATCCAAACCGTAATGTCCTGCCATAATTTCGCCCCCTTTTTCAGTATCATAACACCCAAATGGCAGAAAGTCAATGGAATTTAAGCCAAAAATACTGAAAATCGGTCATAAAAACCGATTCAGGGCAACAAAAGTGGTTGACGAAAGGATTCTGCGGGAGTATAATCATGGTAAGAAATTGCGAAAGGAGCAATGTAAAATGGATTACAAAAAGTTATTTGATTTAACAGGTAAGGTATGTATCGTAACCGGCGGTACCGGATATTTAGGTTCTGCCAATGCGAAAATCTTGAAGGATTTCGGTGCAACCGTTGTTTCTGCAGACGTTCGTCTGGAGGAGAGCCGTTGGGAGCAGGAAGAAAAGTTCGAACCTGATATGAAGGTGATTTGCGATATTTCTTCCAGCGAGTCCATCCGGAACTGCTTCCAGGAAGTATACGACAAGTATGGTCGCATCGATGTATTGGTTAACTGTGCTTGCTTCTGTGGTGCACATGGTAAGAAGAGTTGGCTGGAGTACATGGACGATGAGACCTGGAACACCGGTGTAGACGGAACTTTGAACTCTGTATTCCGTGGCATCCGTGAAGTGGTTCCTTTCATGAAGGAACAGGGCGGCGGCTCCATCATCAACTACTGTTCCATGTACGGTCTGGTTTCTCCCGACCTTCGTGTATATGGTGAGGACAACCCCCAGAGAAACCCTGCAAACTATGGTGCGGCAAAAGCCGGTGTTGATCAGCTCACCCGTTATGCTGCAGCTGACCTTGGCAGATACGGCATCCGTGTGAATGCGGTAACCCCCGGTCCTTTCCCCAATCCTGCAAACTCTAAGGATATGGAGTTCGTGGACAAGCTGGCTTACAAGACCATGCTGGGCAGAGTTGGTAAGAACCACGAGATGGCAGGCGTTGTTCTGCTTCTGGCATCTGAAGCATCTACCTTTATGACCGGTACCAACCTTGTGGTAGACGGCGGTTGGACTGCTTGGTAAAGAATATGGACACAAAATGTCTCGATTGTTAACAAACACCCCAAAGGCTGTGCCTATGGGGTGTTTTTGCACAAAAAAAGGGATAAAATTTCTGTTACTTTTTTGAATAATAGGGCAAGACTTTTTCGCAAAAATGTTATATAATGCAATCATAGATATGACGAAAGGAAATGAGATTCTATGAAGAAGTATTTATTTGCAAAATCCTTTGATAAGCTCTCTCAGGAAGAGCTGATGCAACTGTGTGCTGAGTTGGGTGTTGATGGCCCTACCATGTTGATCCGTGAGGGTTACTGGACCACCGAAGATGACCTGACCTCCATCCCCAAGTTCATAAAAGCGGCAGAAAGCTTTGGCTTGGAAGTAAAGTATGCAGACACCTCCATCATTGACGACAGTCCCAAGTCCGAAGAGCTCTTTGCTACCCTGGCTGAAAACGGTATCGAAAAGCTCCGTCTCGGCTTCCGCTTCCGTCCCCACGGCAGAGAAGCGGTAAGAGCTCTGGCAGATGATCTGGTAGATTATGCAGAACGGATGGCGAAACTGTCCGAGAAGTATGGGGTTCTTCCCATCATGCAGATTCACGGTTGGATGTATCCCCAAAGTGCATCTACCGCTTATGCGGCAATCAAGCACTTGGACCCCAAACACATCGGTGTAAAAATGGATCCCGGTAACAACTATTGTCAGGAGGGCTATGAATATTTCGACTATCAGGTAGACCTTCTGGGTGAGTATATCGCGGCACTTGGCGTAAAGAACGCGGTGTTCAACTTCAGACATGGCAAGTGGTTGCCCATGTTCACCCCTGCCCATGCAGGTATTGCAGACTACAAGAAAGTCTACAGCGAACTGAACAAAATCGGTTTCGATGGCCCCACCATTATGATGCCTCTCTACGAAGCCAAGGATGTGGACGAGTACAAGCAGCTTATTAAGGAAGAGTTGGCGTTTATTGATGAGTGTATACAGTCGTGCTAGAAATTTGGCGAACTTTGCCCGTCGCTGCGACGGGGAATGACAATCATATACACAA
>JAZRCD010000089.1:0-3479 GCA_045635425.1 Ructibacterium sp.
CCGATGGCTTCGGATATTCCGAAAACCCTGCGTGATAAAATATCCCAACGCTCTACCCAAGCTGATAACCTCCTTTTTCCTCATCACGGATAATAACACCGTTTTCCATGGTCAAAACCCGTTTCTTCATATCGTCAACAATGGCCTTATCATGAGTTACCACCAAAACCGTGGTTCCCCGTTGATGTATCCTCTTGAGCAAGGTTATAATCTCCTCCGAAGTTTGAGGATCCAGATTTCCTGTTGGCTCATCCGCAATCAGAATGGGTGGATTGTTCACAAGCGCCCGTGCCATAGATGCTCGCTGTTGTTCTCCGCCGGAAAGTTGACCCGGCCGCGAATTTGCCTTTTCGCTCAATCCCACCAAAGACAATACCTGCGGAACAATATGTCGAATCACACGCTTGGGCTTTCCGATAACCTGCATGGCAAATGCCACGTTTTCATATACTGTTCTGTCAGGAAGCAGGCGGAAATCCTGAAAAACAACGCCAATTTCCCGACGAAGTTTCGCAACCTTTCTTCCGCGAAGTTTTCCAACATCAACACCGTTAATCAAAACCTTTCCGCTGTCCGCGGTCTCTTCCCGAAGCAAAAGTTTAGTCAAGGTGCTTTTTCCCGCTCCGGTGGCGCCAATCAAAAAGACAAACTCTCCTTTTTGAATATGGAGACTTACATCCTGCAATGCACAACTTCCTGTGTCATGGTAGGTTTTGGTCACATTTCTTAATTCGATCATCCTGAATCGCCTCCAGATACAAAATATCGGCGAAGCTGAGGCTCCGCCGTATGTTGTGTTGCCTCACAAAACACTGCTGTTTCGTCGACCGCTAAATACGGGTCGGTTCCGAGGTCAAATATTTGTTCACCATCATTGCAACCTTAAAGATAATCGCATCGTCGAATTCTCTCAGGTCAAGACCGGTGAGTTTTTTGATTTTATCCAATCGATACACCAAAGTGTTACGATGAACAAAGAGTTTTCTCGAGGTTTCGGATACGTTCAGATTATTCTCAAAGAACTTCTGAATGGTACCGATGGTTTCCTGATCCAATACATTAATGGATTCCTTCTTGAATACCTCTTTCAGGAACAACTCACAAAGGGTGGTGGGCAATTGATAAATCAATCTTCCGATTCCTAAATTATCGTAACTGATAATATCTTTCTCGGTATCAAATACCTTACCAACTTCCAAAGCAATCCGTGCCTCACGATAAGCCTGTGCCAACTCCTGAATGGTTCCCACCATGGTGGAGATACCCACCGCAACGGAAATCATTTCTTCCGAACTCAAGGTATCCACAATGTTTTGCGCCACATGCAGAACCTCTGCAGGAGAAGTGTCCGACTTAAACTCCTTGATTACCACGCTGTCATGGTCGTCAATACGAATCACAAAATCCCTGTTGCGGTCAGGGAACAGATTTTTCAGAACCTCCATAGCGGTGTTTTCGTTGTTCTTCAAGTTCCGAACCAGATAAACCGCACGGTTTACCTCAGCGGCAAGATGCAGTTCCCGAGTCCGATACAAGACATCACCGGGCAGAATATTATCTACAATGATGTTTTTCATAAAACTGTTGCAGTCATACTTTTCGTCATAATACTGCTTAATGGTCAGGAAATGAATCCCCAGGAAGGAACATGCGTTGGACGCTACATCGTCCTCTCCTTCACAGAATACTGCATACTCATTTTTGTTGAAGGTTTCAATCTTCTTGTAAGTAAAACCACCCACACGCTTCATATCACCGGTTCCGTCAAACACCGAAAAGATATTATCCACAACGGTATTGATCCGAACCTCGTTACTGCAGGCAATGATGGTTTCGGTATCATCAATTACACCAACCACACGTTTTACATCCTTCTTAAGCTGTGCCAAAGCATTTTGGAACAGTCTGTTCTGCATAATGCCACCTCCGCAAAATTATCGACAAACCACACATCTGTCGCAGGTTCCTTTTCTTCCGTAATATTATAACCTTTTTTTCGAGAAAATGCAAGTCGTTTGTGAAAAATTAATAAAAATGACACATTTCTCCCTAAAATCTGCCATTTCATCCCTCTTCCTGACCTTGACATCGGGAGTTCTTGGGTGTATACTGGAGTTATTGAATAGCAGGAGGTACCATTTCATGAAATATATTGTTGTTTTAATCGACGGAGCCGCAGATACTCCCGTTCCTGAACTGGGTGGCAAGACCCCTCTGGAAGTTGCAAACAAACCTCATATTGACACTTTGGCAAGCAAAGCACAAATGGGCATGACCATCACCGTCCCCGGCGATCTTCCTCCGGGCAGTGATGTGGCAAATCTGTCTGTATTCGGCTATGACCCACAGAAATATTATACCGGTCGTTCTCCTTTAGAGGCAGCATCCATCGGTGTTCCTTTGGAACTGACCGACACCACCTTCCGTGCCAATCTGGTTACCTTGTCCGAGGAAGATTCCTATGAGGCAAAGACCATGGTGGACTATAGCTCTGATGAAATCTCTACGGAAGAGGCACATCAGTTGATTCAAGCGGTAAACGATGCCCTGAAAACCGATGATTATGAGTTCTTCGGCGGCACCAGTTATCGTCATTTGATGGTATGGCACAACAAGGAAAATAACTTCTCCTTAACGCCTCCTCATGACATTTCCGATCGGGTAGTAGGCGAATATCTCCCCAAGGACGAGACCATTCTCAACCTGATGAAGAAAAGTTACGACATCTTAAAAGACCATCCTGTCAACCTCGCAAGACAAGAAAAAGGGTTGCGCCCCGCCAATTCTATCTGGGTTTGGGGTAACGGAACCAAGCCGGATCTTGATACCTATCAGGCACGATTCGGCATCCGTGGTGCGGTCATCTCCGCAGTGGATTTAATCAAGGGCATCGGTCGCTGCGCCGAGTTGGATGTTATCGAGGTTCCCGGTGCAACCGGAACGGTACATAGCAACTTCAGCGGCAAAGCCGAAGCTGCAATCAACGCATTACAAAATGGTGCTGATTTCGTCTATCTCCACATGGAAGGCGCCGACGAAGCAGGCCATCGAAAAGAGATTGAGAACAAGGTGAAATCCATCGAACTGATTGACAGTAAGATTGTTGCTCCCTTGATTGCATATCTGAAGGAATGTGGTGAAGACTATCATATATTGGTAATGCCCGATCATCCCACTCCTCTTGCCCTGCGCACGCATACCTCTGATCCCGTGCCCTACCTCCTCTATAAGAGCGAGGCGGAAGAAAACCACGAGGCACGTTCTTACACCGAGGCTATGGCGGATGCAACCGGCATTGTAGAGCCTCATGCACATCTGTTGATGGAGGAACTTCTGAAGTAAAACTTTGAAAAATCCCTTGCAATTTTAACCATTATCTGTTAGAATAGGGTATTATGACTTACAATTTCATCCGCCCACCGATGAAATTGTCTACTATTCTCGTGGGCAGAAAGGTGACAGTGTCATGGCATCTCAGA
>JAZRCD010000090.1:0-4645 GCA_045635425.1 Ructibacterium sp.
AGGTGTATCCTGCTGCAGTCGCACCGGGATCTTCGTTATATTCTTCGATTAATTTAGCAAAATCTTCACCATCTTTTGCTTTTTTAAGAACCTCTTTTGCTGTTTCTTCGGGATTTTCAAACTTCTCACTCTCGTTCGAAATCAAAACATGTTGCGCAGCAACCATTTCATCGCTTTTCCATTCAGAAAGGTCTAAATCTTTTTCCATATACTTCTCAATGTTGTCAGTGATTTCCTTCTCGGCTTTTTCGAGCAACATCATGCGATTTGCAAGGTTCTTATAACTTTCAACATCATCAATTGCCATGGCGTTGGCACTTAAAAGAAATACCTCTTCGCCGTTTTGAATTCGAGCACTTTCAACGGATTGGCTATTGGTTTTCTTCTCTTCGTCGCTTAAAGTAATGCCGTTCTCCCGTGCCTTTTCGATCTTAATGGAATCACGCAATGCAGAATCGGTTGCTTTTTTGATAACTTCATCCTTGATGGAATTCCAATCAAAATCATTCATTTTTTCGGAAATTTCAGGATCAATACTGTAAGCCTTTTCCATTGCCGCTATATAAACATAGTAACGGAATTCATCCACGTTTACTTCGTCTTCACCAAAAGATAATACAACCTTTGCATCCTCGGTTCCACCAACGATAGTTGAGTCGGATTTGGTGCCGCTTGTACATCCGACCAGAAAAGAAACCGACATCACAAGAATCATGAAAATTGCTAAAACTTTTTTACTAAACAAAAAAAACACTCCTTCATCAGTTGTTGTTATATTTATACCAAAAAATAAGCAAAAAGTCAATAAAAGAAAAAAGATGTCCCCTACCCAATGCAGGGAACATCTTTTGGGGATTTTAATACATGCCACCGGCAGCTCCGGCCATTGCAGCATTTGCTGCAGCTTCAGCCGCAGGATCGGGCTTATCTGCAACAACACTCTCGGTTGTAAGAATCATAGATGCAATACTTGCCGCATTTTCCAAAGCAGAACGGGTAACCTTAGTAGGATCTACGATACCACCTTTGATCATATCCATATACTCATCAATCAAAGCATTGTATCCAATACCAACTTCGCTATCCTTAATTTTATTAATGATAACACTACCTTCAACACCTGCATTGTACGCAATCTGACGAACAGGTTCTTCTAATGCACGTAAAACAATCTGTACACCGGTTTTTTCATCACCAACGCAATCGTTGAACAGAGCTTCAACTGCAGGAATTGCATTAACAAACGCAGTACCACCACCGGCAACAATTCCTTCTTCTACTGCCGCGCGAGTGGCCGCTAAAGCATCCTCAATTCTCAGCTTCTGCTCTTTCATCTCAACTTCCGTTGCTGCACCAACTTTGATGACAGCTACACCGCCGGCAAGTTTTGCCAGGCGTTCGGTTAACTTTTCTTTATCAAACTCAGAAGTAGTTTCCTCGATTTGGGTACGAATATTTGCAACACGAGCAGCAATCTGATCCTTGTCGCCCATACCATCTACGATGATAGTGTTTTCTTTTTGAACTTTAACCTGACGCGCGCGACCCAACTGATCAACGGTAGCATCTTTCAGTTCAAGACCAACCTCTTCGGAAATTACCTGTCCGCCGGTCAGGATTGCGATATCAGTCAGCATTTCCTTTCTTCTGTCGCCAAAACCGGGAGCTTTTACTGCAATACAGGTAAAGGTACCACGTAATTTATTAACGATCAGGGTAGAAAGCGCTTCGCCTTCAATATCTTCTGCAATGATTAAGAGTTTCTTTCCGGACTGAACAATCTGTTCCAATACGGGAAGAATTTCTTGGATATTGCTGATTTTCTTATCAGTAATCAAAATATACGCATCATCAATTACCGCTTCCATTTTATCGGTATCGGTAACCATGTAAGGGGTAATATAACCACGGTCAAACTGCATACCTTCAACAACCTCGGAATAAGTTTCTGCAGTCTTAGATTCCTCAACGGTAATAACACCATCGCTTGTAACCTTTTCCATTGCATCCGCAATCAATGTTCCGATTGCATCATTTGCAGCAGAAACAGCAGCAACGCGAGCGATATCTTCCTTACCATTTACAGTTTTGCTGTTTGCAATAATTTGTGCAACAGCGGTGTCAACAGCTTTTGCCATACCCTTACGAACAATCATAGGATTAGCGCCTGCTGCAACATTCTTCATACCCTCACGAACCAATGCTTGTGCAAGCAGGGTTGCGGTTGTTGTGCCATCACCGGCAACATCGTTTGTTTTGGTAGCAACTTCTTTTACAAGTTGTGCACCCATGTTTTCAAAAGGATCTTCCAATTCCACTTCTTTTGCAATGGTTACACCATCATTGGTAATCAGCGGCGCGCCGAATTTTTTATCTAAAACAACATTTCTGCCCTTAGGACCAAGTGTAACCTTGACGGTGTCAGCAAGCTGATTAACGCCACTTTCTAATGCACGTCTGGCTTCTTCGCCAAATAAAATCTGTTTAGCCATTTTTCTTTCCTCCTAATAATGATTAGTCAACTTTTGCCAAAATCTCACTCTGACGAAGAATGGTATATTCAACGCCATCCAGCTTAACTTCAGTTCCGGCATACTTGCTCATCAGGACTTTGTCTCCAACTACAAGTTCCATTTTAACTTCCTTGCCATCAACAATGCCACCGGGACCAACAGCAACAACTTCAGCAACCTGAGGTTTTTCCTTAGCTGTTCCGGCTAAAATAATACCACTTTTGGTGGTTTCTTCTGCCTCCAACATCTTGATAACAACTCTGTCTGCTAACGGTTTGATATTCATATTATGACCTCCTTACGGGTTAAATTTTTCGACATTATTAGCACTCTTGATGTTTGAGTGCTAACTTTATTTATCATACAAAAAACAAGGCGATAAATCAAACCCGATTAAAAGCATTTATTTCTGTTTAAATACGAATATTAACGATTATTTTCATTTATCTTGTTGAACTAACATTTTTTGGAATTTCCAATATTTATCATATTTTTAGGTATTACTGCAAAAAGATATCATTATGCAGTCATCTTATATAAAATATCTTTATTTATTAGTTACAATTTTGTTCACAGTATTGACTTATTTGTTTTGAAGTATTACAATAAAAATATCAATTACAATTGGAGGTAACCATGAATCATCAAAACCAAAGAAATGATTACAACAATCAGGATGCATACAATACATATTCATATTATGGTTATCCTGAAAAGCCCCGGAAAAACACAAACACACCGTTGTTAGTTGCAATTTCGGTGCTCACAAGTCTTATTGTTGTATTGGTTGTTGCAGGAATCTTAATATGGGGAGGCGTTTTATCGTTTGGCTCCGATAAAACTGATGAAAACCAAAATGCCATAACATCAACCGAGGCTGATGACGCCGATGTTGTTGCTGACAAAAAAACAGAGCAAAAACCTATTCCTGTTAATAAGACAATGTATGCAGATTGCAAAATCAGTATTACTCTTCGAGAAAGTCCTTCAACAAACGCAACTGAAATTTGTCAGATTCCAAATGGACATGCTGTTTTTGTAATGGAATATACCAATGATTCCTTTGCAAAAGTTAATTATAATGGGCGAGACGGATATGTTCTTCGTTCCTATCTGTCATCTGAAAAGAAAACTATAACAGTAGAGAAAACAATGTATGTGAATTGTAATGTAAGTCTTACATTACGCACCGGCCCCGCAACATCATATTCAGAAATTCACAGCATTCCCGTCGGCGAGCCAGTTTATGTTTATGAATATTCCAATAGCGAATTTGCAAAAGTAAATCATAATGGTCAAGATGGTTTTGTAATGCGCAAATACCTTTCGGACACCCAACCCGCAGTATGGAATTATAATGCAGCGGATGTTGAGACCTTTGTTGAAAATTCTGTATACGCATTTGTATCCGGTGTTAATAATCATAATACAGACTACGTTTATAATTATTTTTCCGGTTCGTTACAAGCCGAAGAAGCCCGTAGTTGTTCTTCCATTGATTCGCGTGTCATAAGTGAAGAAGTCTTAAGCCTTAATTGTCACAGCACTACAAGAACATCACCTATGCGCGTAACTGTTATTCGTGATTCGAACATTCGTGTCGAATACAATGATGGTACAATCAAAGATATTGTTGAAAAATATAAATACACTGTTGATTACAGTTCCGGACAAATGTATATTGTTGCAATGGAATCAATTAAATAACAAAAACCGGTTGGTTTTAGAATCATCTAAACCAACCGGTTTTTTATTTGTGTTTAAGCAATTATCTGTTAGTTTCCTTTGACAAAGTCGTAAACAATACCAAACGACTTTTTAACCACGATCTCAACCTTCTTGCCCCGAATACCTACAACAATATCATCTGCAAGTTTAGCGACAATAGAACGTTCCAGTTCTGCATATGCCTCTTCTTCTTTTTCTTCAACGGCAGCCTTGTAGTTAAACAATGACCAAGAATACATATATCCTGTATCACAAGATGCCGCAGGATCACAATACCCAAAGCCCATATTGAAGCCGTGTCCATCATAAAACTCACCGGTGGGAAGAGGCGGCGGCAAACTGGGGTCAAACGCAGCAAGAAGCATGGTTTCTGCTACTGCTCTGATTTTTCCCATAACGCCCTT
>JAZRCD010000091.1:0-6047 GCA_045635425.1 Ructibacterium sp.
TCTTATTCGAATACTAACGTTTTGTAAAGTTCGTTAAAACTTGGAATTGACAAGGTTATACCTTGTGCAATTGTCGTAATACTGTGCTTTTCGCACTATTTCGTATTACCGCTTTTTCACTGTTTACTTTTCAAACATCACCAGCGTGACGCTGCACTCAATGCCGTTCTCTCCGAGTTCCAAAGATAATCTTTATCGCCGGAGCCACCAGCTTTTTCGTGCTTGTCACCACCGTCCCTCTCAAGAGACAGCTTACATAGTATATCATGGTCATTTCCTAATGTCAAGAACTTTTTTACGTTTTTTTCGATAATTTTTTTACTAAAACATCAACCAACCCTTTCATCCACAATAGGTAGTGGATACCCTCTGTTTTTGCCACAATATCGGTCTAATTTTTCTTTTTTTCTTTTGGCAAAACAGGCTTTGATTGAGAAAAGTGATAGACCTCCCGGTAGCTTTCCAACTCCTCCTCGGTTTCGGGGGGCACCTGAATCAAACCGGTACATTCCATTACCGTTGCCGCATTGGTCAACTCAAACATGGGACTTCCGTCCTCTGTCTCCATTTCCGCAGGGCCTTGCAACACTTCTTTTTTCTTCTTTTCCATACAAAAAAAGCCTCCTATGGTAATATCTTATCCATAGTATGGCTTTTTGTTTCCTTTTTATACCTACAGACCCAGTTCCTCTGCTACGATTCGCGCAGCAATTCCACACAATTCACCGCAGGGACGCTTTTGGTAATACTCCTTGGTTCTTTCCTGAGGGAGGGGCGTTTCCCCTTTGGCAAGCCCCAAAAGTTCCCGACAGATGATACTGCCGTTTTCCGTCTTGAATGCCTCTGCCATTTTCTGAAGTCTCTCGTAATGTTCCTTCTTCTCCTCCGGAACCTTTTTGCCCGTATATCCTTTCACAAGGCCTGCCACCATGAACATTCCGCTCACGGCTCCGCAAACCTCTCGCAAACCGCCCATGCCGCCACCAAAGGAAGAGGACAGTTTCAATGCAGTCTCTTTATCCATGCCAAGTTCTTCTGCAAAGGTCAAGAAAACCGCTTGGGCACAGTTGTATCCTTCACAAAACAAGTATTCTGCTTTCTCCTGATAATTCATAATCTCACTTTCTTCCTATATATAATATAGCATTTAAAGAATCATATCGTCGGTTATCTCTTCCTCTTCAGGCTCAGCCTTTGATTCTTCCCCGGATTTTTCCTGATAGGGAACCTCATCCATTCTTCGGAACTCATATCCCTCACCTTTCAGGTATTCGATGATAGAAGGAAGGGACTCTGCCGTGGTTTTCTTGGGCGCCGCATCATGCATCAATACAACAATATGATCCTGCTTGGCGGTTTCCTTCACACGGTTCAACAACTGCTCCGCAGATCTGCTTCCCCCTTCGGCATCGCCATTTAAAGCATTCCAATCTGCAAAATAGTATCCTTCCTTTTGGAGCAACTTTTTATACTGTTGCTTTTTTCCACCGTATTGACCACTGGAAAAACTACCGCCCGGGAAACGCATCAATTTAAACGGCTCTTCTCCCGTCACCTCTTTGATTAACTCTGTTACCTTTCTGATTTCTTTCATGAAGTTTTCGCCGTTGGCATAGAGTTCACCGTATTGATGACTATAGGAATGATTGGCAAGAAGGTGGCCCTCCTTATACACGCGCTTGGCAATATCCGGATTCTTCTCAATCATGGAACCCAGCATAAAAAAGGTTGCTTTTACATCATATTTCTTCAAAACATCCAGAACAGCCGTAGTAACACTCTCGGTAGGGCCATCATCAAAGGTCAGGTAACAGATCTTCTTGCCACTTCCCTCTGCGCCGGCAACAATCTTCATCATATCGTTTTCGGTAGATGCCGGAGGAATATTCGACTTGGGTTTTGCCGTTTCCACAGGCTCGGCCGAAGCACTTGGTGTAGCGTCTGCTTCTTTTGCCTTTTCCTGCCCACAACCGCTCAACAAAAGAGTGAGCACCATGATTATCAAAAGAAAAAGAGAAAGCAGTCTGCTTCCTGCGCGATCGCATGAAGTATATTTTTTTAGATTATGTCTCATATCCATTTCTCCTTTTCTGAAAATTTGTCGATTTTTCTTTCTTGTTTTATTATAAACAACTTGTCCCAAAAAATCAAGAAAAAAGACGGGTAAAAACCCGTCTTTTTTTATGCAATATTTAGCCCAACAACTGTGCGTACATTTTGCTGTACTGCTGCGCAGAATTGGTCCAGGAAAAGTCCTCTTTCATAGCCCGCTTCATCAAAGGCACCCACGTTTCTTTCTCGCTGAAGAACCGAAGTGCCAACCGAACCACTTCCATCATTTCTTTGGCACTGTAGTCACCAAAGCTGAATCCGGTTCCCTCACCGGTAAACTCATTGAAGGGAACTACGCTATCCTTAAGACCGCCTGTTTCCCGCACAATGGGAATGGTTCCGTATGCCATGGCAATCATCTGGCTCAATCCGCAGGGTTCAAACATGGAGGGCATCAGGAACAAATCACAACCTGCATAAATCTTGTGGGCAAGTTCGTTGCTGAAGGTGATATTTGCCGACACCTTTTCCGGATGTGCCCATGCATTGTGGCGGAAAAGCTCTTCGTATTTTTCATCGCCGGTACCCAACACCACCAACTGAATATCCAAGCCCATCAGTTCCTCCATGGCTTCGGCAATCAGGTCGAAGCCCTTTTGGTCAACCAGTCTGGAAACGATACCAATCATTGCTTTCTCTCCGTCCACAGGCAGGCCCAACTGCTCCTGCAGACGAATTTTGTTTTCTTTTTTCTTATTGACCAAATTTCTTTGGTCGAAGGTTTCAAAGATGTATGCGTCGACCTTGGAGTTATACACCCGGGTATCAATCCCGTTGATGATACCGAACAAGGATTGACCCCGCGCCGCCAAAAGTCCGTTGAGACGTTCTCCGCCTTCGGGAGTCTGAATCTCTCCGGCATAAGTAGGACTGACTGTAGTCACATAATCCGAATAAACAATACCGCCCTTTAACAGGTTGGCACAACCATGGAATTCCAATTTATCTGCCGTGAAGAAACTGTTATCCAAGGAGAAGAAGTCTGCCACCACATCCATGGAGTACACACCCTGATATCGCAGATTATGAATGGTAAAGACCGTCTTAATCCCCTGATAAAACTCATCGCGAATATAGTAGGCATTGAGAAGCACGGGAATCATTCCTGCCTGCCAGTCATGGCAATGGATGATGTCAGGCTTGAATTCCAGTCCCCGAAGGATTTCCAGACAGGCCTTATCATAGAAGGCAAACCGTTCCAAGTCATTCCATTTATACAAATAGGGATCGCCGAAATAATATTCGTTATCCACAAAGTAATAGGTTACTCCGTCCCGTATCAGGCGGAAAACACCGCAATATTTTCTCCGCCAACCGAGGGGGATATAGATAAAGAACAAAAACTCCATTTGTTCCTGATATTCCTGCGGGACACACCCGTACTTGGGCAGAATCACCCGAACATCGTGACCCGCCTTGGCCAGTGCCTGAGGAAGTGCTCCCAGCACATCTCCCAAGCCTCCGCTTTTGGCAAAGGGCGCAACCTCGGAGGCACACATTAAAATCTTGCTCATACACAACTCACCTTTCCAACAAAGCCTTAAACCACCGTACGCTTTCCGATAATCATAGGATAGGTTTCCTGTCCAATCAGTTTCTTCCCGCTCCGCAGAACAACTTCCTTATCAAAAATTACGTTTTCCATCAGGCAATTATCCTGAATCTCTGACTTCTGCATGATAATGCAATTCTCCACCGACGCACCCTTGCCGATATGTACCCCACGGAAGAGTACACAGTTCTTAACGGTTCCCTCAATGACACAACCGTCTGCTATGATGGAGTTGGATACCTCTGCATACTTTCCGTACTTGGTCGGAATGGTATCCTTTATCTTGGTATAGACAGGCATTTCATTCTTGAGACCAAACAGTTCCTCTCTCACATCCTTGTTGAGAAGTTCCAGATTGGCCTCAAAGAAGGTCTTGATATCATCAATCTTTAAAATGGTGCCCGTGTGTTCGTAAGCACAAATCTTCAACCGATTGAGGTTTGCCACAAATACATCCTTTGCCAAAGAATGCTTACCGTGGGATTTTGCATCATCCACCAAATCCATCAACAATTCCTTCCGAATTAGGAACTGGTGCATATAGGAGCAGGCAGTCTTTTGCTTGGCAGGATAAACGTAGATATCCTCTACCAACCCTTCCTCCGAAACATCCAGCAGGATATGACGTTTCAACTGCTTTTCGGGAATCTCATCCTCCCGATGGTAAACCAGCGTAATATCTGCATCTTCCTCCATATGATAACGCATAACATCATCATAATTGATATTACAAATGGTGTTACAATCTGCCGCCAGCACGTACTCTTGTTGGCTTCGACGGAGATAGTTGGTCACATCGTGAATCACATCCACACCGCCTACCGACTCGGTGGTTTCCCGAATTTCCTTGGGTGGCAGCATAAAAAGACCGTTGTTCTTTCTGTCCAGTTCCCACGCCTTGCCCGTGCCAAGATGGTCGGTCAGGGACTGATAGTTGTAGGGAGTGGTAATTCCCACATTGATAATATGGGAGTTTACCATACTGGAAAGAAGAAAATCAATCAACCGATATCTTCCGCCAAAGGGAACTGCCGCCAAGGACCGCTTTCCTGTCAGTTCTCCCATGTTGGCCTCGGGATTATCGCCGAAAATCAAACCTAACATATTATTCTTCATAATCTTCGTAACCTTTCTGCCCGCAAAAAGTCCTGTTCATGCGCTTTTCTGTCCGCAGGCGGAACAGAATCAGATTTCGTCGTTGGTCAACATAGAGTTCACCGCAATCTTCTTACCCTCAGGAATATTCACACTTTGTCCAATCAGGGTAATGTCATTACTACAGATTTTGGTGTTTATCCAACTCTTGTCTGCATCATCTTCAAAAGAACCCACCGTTGCACCGGCTCCAACCGTAACATTGGTTCCCAAAATTGACTTATGCACTACTGCATCCTTACTGATTTTGCAGCCCGGCATAATGATAGAATCTTCTACCCTAGCGCCCTCTTCAATCACAACTCCTTCAAAGATTACCGAATGATCTACCTCACCGGCAATCTCGCAACCCTCGGTGACATAACAGTTCTTAAGTTTTGCCTCGGGGGCGATGTAGTGTGGAGGTTTGATGGGGTTCTTGCTGTAAATTCTCCATCCGTCATCATCCAGAGAACTGCCGGAATCTTCGTCCAGAAGTTCCATGTTGGCCTCCCACAAACTCTGTACCGTTCCAACATCCTTCCAGTAGCCGTCAAACCGATGGGCTACCAGTTTGAGTCCGTCCTCCAACATCTTCGGGATAATATTCTTTCCGAAATCGTTGTCGGATTCGGGATCTTGTTCGTCGGCAATCAAGTATTCCCGCAGAGCCTCCCAACGGAAACAGTAAACACCCATGGATGCTAAGTTACTCTTGGGGTTGGCAGGTTTCTCTTCAAACTCTATAATGGTGTCGTCCCGGTCGGTGTTCATAATCCCGAATCGAGACGCCTCATCCCAAGGAACCTCAATTACTGCGATGGTGGCATCGGCACCTGCCTTGTTATGTTGTTTGATCATCTTGTTGTAATCCATTTTATAGATATGGTCACCGGAGAGAATCACCACATCCCGAGGATTAAACCGCTCCAGAAATCCAATATTCTGATAGATGGCATTTGCCGTTCCTTTATACCATTCCCCTTTTTCCGCAGACATATAAGGGGGAAGTACATAAACACCACCATTTTGTCTGTCCAGATCCCAAGGCTGACCGCCGGCAATATAAGTATTCAGTTCTAAGGGTTGGTACTGGGTAAGCACACCCACGGTATCAATACCGGAATGGGAACAGTTACTCAACGGAAAGTCAATAATCCGATACTTTCCGCCAAAGGGAACTGCCGGTTTTGCCACGTCACGGGTTAAGATACCCAAACGGCTACCCTGACCACCTGCCAGAATCATT
>JAZRCD010000092.1:0-6769 GCA_045635425.1 Ructibacterium sp.
CCCCCTTCTCCTTGGCCCACAGAACGACATGGCTACGATCCTACTTCTCAGCGTGAATATTGCCAGCCATCGCAATTCTCGTCATGCTCTGTACAAAGAATTCTTTGTATTTCTCTTGCATCACATCAATAATAATTTCTAACTGGCGCCTTGTCGGATCACCTTCGAGTTTCTTGATTATCTCTTTCATTCCGTACCTCCTTTAACAACCTTAAACTTGTTTCTGATCGAGTCCGGCATCTGCGTTCGCTCCTTTACAGGTTCAGGCTCGAACTCTTTATATTTTGGCGGCTCCTGAATGAACGGGACGTTACTTTTGCCCTTAGGCGGTTCTTGTTCTCTTGCCTCCCATTCTTCTGCAACCTTGATCCAGTCCGTGATCGCCTTGCCGTTTTTCCGTTTCCATCCAGTGCTTTGATAGTAGTCAAAGAACCGTTGCGGATTTGATTTGTACCCACGCTCCCTGAAAAGGGAAAGGACAGAATCAAAGTCGGGCTGGCCCCCTATTTCTTTTATATTCTTCTCTTTCTTTAACGTGGCCCCTTTTGGGCCTTTTGCTGGCCCCTTGTTGGCCGTTTTGCTGGCCCTTTTGTTGGCCCGTTCAGATTCTCCAAGTTGATATTTCCTCCAATTTACAATGGTTATAATAGAAAATCTGTTGGTCGTTTTGATGGCCACTTCGTTGGTCGATTTTAAGTGATCTAACGCGGTTCTGATGGCCTTTTCACTTAACTTCAATTCTTTCGCCAACTTCTTTCTTCCAGTAACAACCTGGCCAGGCTTTATCTTGTACCCGTGATACTCACATTCTTCCCAGGAAGCTGTTAACAGCAAATGCAGAAACACACGAGCCGTGTTAGGATCGTGATACCACTCCCACTTAGTGAACTTTCTGTGAAGTTTTATGTATCCTCCCCGCATCACTTTCCTCCTTCTAAAATTTCGATTATTCTGTACCCGGCCTCATCAGGTGAGCAAAACTGAAATTCACAGCCATAACGAGATTCACAAATTGACATTGCCGTTGTGAGCTGAGTACCTTGTACGACCTTTCCGCTGTGAAGTTTCATTTTCGTTTCGTACAGATCACTAATCTTGTTAAAGCGCTTATCTTCGATTAAGAAAACGAGTTTTATTCCGGCATTTTTTGCGCCCTTCATTTCCTCGGCGAATCTGGTTCGTTCAGAGACGTTCCCGCAGAGGTTCTGCGCCACTTCGATGATATCCTGCTTAGTGTCTACCACGATCGAAGGCATTATCATGTAATCTCCCCAGGGAATGGCCGCCCGCTTTACAATAATGCCCTGGTTTGCAAAATACACACGTTTTTTGTCGTGATGTCCACGTTTTTGCCGGGAATCTTCAATTATTACTGTCATCTTCGTTCACCTCCTCGACATAGCGCCAGATATAGTTTTTGTGGGTTTTACGTTTGCCTTTGGAGCATTCACAAACGTGTCCCTTGTTAAATCCAGCCCGTTCTGCTTCCATTATGGATTTAAAATAAAGCAATCTTTTCCCCAATTCTGGGTCAAGAGCTTCGACAGGCTTAGGAGGGTTTAGATAATTCTCGCCTCTCATCGCCTCACGCGCTTCTTGGTTGTTTTCCCAATATTCTTTCATCCGCTCACTCTGCGCTTTGCCGTGTTTAATCCTTGCTAATTCGTATTCTTCTGGTGTAATAAAATCATCAAATTCCTTACGATTACACATTTGCCAGAACGCATCCCAAAGACCATTGTGATTAGGATAAATTTCTGTCAACAGCTTATGCGCAATAATGTGCTCTCTCGCATATAAATGCACAAGATTTTCCTCATCATCTGATCCGCCCATGCACTTCGGAATAATGTGGTGCTCTTCTTTATATTCACCATCAGGAATACCAAAACGTCCGCGATTTATTGTTATATTTAAAATGAACTGCTTATATTTGTCCATAAAATATCCTCCTTAATGCGGTGGAGGAGCCTCCCATAAAGCCCCCCCACCTAATACCATTTTAATCATGCATGTGGCCAGCTGCAATGGGAATGAGCCACACAATGATTACGAAAATACCAATTAATAACTTAATCATCTTACTTTTTCACGTGGCTAATTGTTACCGGAATACCAATAACAACCAGTGCTCCTAATGCGATGAGTCCTGTAATCATTTTTTGCTCCCTTCCGTGCTCAAATGCACTTACCATACAAGTTTACCTCATGAGACTTTAAGCCATCCACTCGATTCTCAGCCCTTTCTTCCTGGATTTCAATCTCATTATCAAGCTCCTCAAATAGCGCGGCTAAGTCATCATATGTTAGTTCATCACAGAGAGGAGCATCGGCCGCTACCAGCTCCGGCAACTCCCTGCGCTTTCGCCATCTTTTAGGCGTAAACATATCCCCCTCCTTTACTTTCTATTCTTGCGATGAGCGTTGATAGCTCCCTTCGCCCAACAACACACGCCAACAACGAACAGAGCGAACGCAAGCCCGCAAAAGATGATGTCAAATCCAATGTTCATTTTGTACCTCCTTTACTTGTCATCAAGATCTTCAATGCGAAGTTTTACATAATCTAACTTTTTAACAACTTCTCTTAATAAACTATTCTGCTCGAGAAGGGCCTGAATCATGGCACCTTCCATGCCTCTACCCGGGAATTGCGATTCAGCCGCGTTGACCCGGTCGAGTATATCCCTGTATGTGTAGACGTCCATTATTTAACCTCCTTCAGAACTTCGGCGCCCCTAACGTGCTTGATCGCTTTTTCCTCTTCCTGTTGAGCAGCGTCCAGTGTGTCATCAAGAAATTCATTCAGAACTTCCGGATCATTCCCATGGTCGTACTCCATTTCTCCAAATTTCTTGCTCATTTCTCCTCCTTTCTGTTTTTCAACTTCTTCTCTTCTGTGAGTATAAACTCAATCCGATAAGCGGCTGCCGCTGCTATAATAACAGTTGCCGCCCCTAAACAGAATCCACAAAACATTACTTCCTCCTTTCTTGATGTGAAATTTTTTAACATCAAAATTACCGGCGTGTCAACCATAATGTCAATAAAGCCGAAGCAGATGCTATAATAACAGTCGCCGCTCCTAAACAAAATCCATAAGACATTATTTCCTCCTTTCTTGATGTTGAATTTTTTCACATCATCATTTCCACCGCATTGACCAGAAAGCCAACGCAGCCATACCAATCAACGCAGCCGATCCGATGATGTACATTATTACCTCAATCCTTGGTGCGAGATTAGAAATATCCACTTCGGATCACCTCCCTTAAAACGGAATCTCATCATCCTGGATTGCCTGGAATCCTGGAATTGTCGTGTCAGTTACATTACCAACACTCTTGGCCTCTGTTGCTCCAGCTGTCTCGTCGACCTTTTCCGGGATTGCGTAATCCTCGTTGTAGATCGTCTCGATCGTCACAAATTGCGCGTTATAGGTGTCCAGTTTGGTCTTAATCTTTCCATCATTGCCAATGTATACTTTCTCGCCAACAATCATGCCGATCCGAGCGCCGACCATCTTCTCTTCATCAATGTCCTCCCAGTCTCCAATAACAATCCCCTCAATGTCTGGGTTACACTCGACCAAGGTATCAACGAACTTCTTAAAGAATGGTAACGCTCTCTCCGTATAGGATTTAACAAAGCAGCCGCCCCAGAAGTTGAACTTGTCCTTGATCTCCTTGTAATAGCCAGCGAACTGACCCTCAGCAAAATCGAACTCGAAGTCGACCCGGTTTAGTTTTGGGTTATTCTGTGCTTTTGTGATCTGGACAACATAACCGCCAGGACCAGGTTTACTGTAGTTAGAAGCATTAACGTCTTTCAAATTAAGATTGAGCATTGTCTCGTTCCTCCTTGTTCATATTATTCATTAACTGTGCAATCTCTAATTCGTACTTCAGAAGTGTGCGCTGAAAGGCTGTGTCAAACCACATAATGATCAGGTACAGAAAACAAGCCACACACATCAATATGATTGCCTGAACCAGCATAAGCATCACCTCCGTCCAATGAAAGCTCTAATTGCCCTCTTCTGTTTTCGATAATAAATTTCGTTTTCAACAAGGTATGCGAACCCTATTACGGCAGTCGCCACAGCTGAAGTGATGAGCGCTTGTCTGAACATTCCCCCTCTTCCTCCTTTCCATCTTTGTTGTACGGTTTCGGCTGGTACCACCCACACAATTCAGGTCCAACACAACGGTGACCTAATGTGTAGCAGAACGGCTTGCCATCAATTAACGACTTCTCATTTAAGTGTATGCATTTTCTGGCCACGTCTCTCCCTCCTTTCAAACCTTTCACAGACTACGCTTCCAAGACAATAACGATTGTAGATTTCACACTTCTCAGTGTCGTTGTTCCTGTACTTGCAATTCCAGGTGTCCCTGATAAGTTGTGGTTTTATTCTTTTCATACTCATAACGTTCCCTCCATTAACTCCACATAACTCATAGGATTACTAATTGTGTGCGTTTCTCTGCAGTATTTGCAATGTCCGCAGCGTGGAGGATTTGCACCCACCTTGTACGCTGCAAATATTGGCGTGTAGTGTTCGAGCAGTCCCTTGACTGGGGACAGGAACTGATCATCCATAGCAATCAGGTGGATGTCTGCCGGTTCTTCTTTTGTTATAACCGCAAAGTAGAACGGCAAGTTCTTGTCAAAGTTCTGTTTGACCAGTTCTTTGTAAACGTATGCCTGAATGTCGTAGCCGTACCCTTGAATGAATGTAACTCTCTGACTATCCTTATACACGGGTTCAATGTTCCTCATGTATTTCAGATCAACGATCATGTCGTCGTGCAGAACGTCAATCATTCCCTTCCACTTCTGTCCAAACAACTCTCCAGTAAGGACAATTTGCTTTGCTCCATCAAGGTAGCTCATAAACACAGGGTCACGCCTCGCCCGTTCAACAGCATTCGACGCTTTCTTAAATGGCGCCTTGAGCTCTCCAGATCTCCGGTTTCTTATTTCCGGGTGTCCTGCAACAAACTCCAAAAGGTCGCCAGTCAATGCAGCGTCAACATAGCTTCCCTCTAACAGTGCCTGTGTTGGCTCATCTCTGAACGAACCGTCAATATAAGCCATCGCTGCAGCCGGGCACTCCATGAAGTGTTTGAATTGCGACACGCTGAAATATTCCTGACTTGCTTCGGGGCTGTAATAGTTTTCTCTTGTAAGATCCATTTCTCCCTCCTTTACTTGGGCTCAAAATCTCTCACACGGACAGCCGCCACAATCTGACCGAACGCAGACACAGCAGGATCAACATACAGCTGCAGCTTGCGACCAACCCACTCATCCATGTACGGAGTTTTGAGCGCTTTCTCGATGTTTTTCATGTTGGTTGTGTTAAGGATCAGCGGCTTAACGTCACCTTCGAAGTACATCACCATTTTTTCTTCACTGCCTCCGTTTGGATTTTGGATTTTCTCTTGGCGCAGGTCTTTGATTTTTACGATCATTTCCTGATCTCGATCAAATGCGTAAGTTCCGAGATAATCCGGGTTTGTGGTTTTCTTCCAATGGATGTGCTCTACCATTTTTCAATCCTCCTCATAATATTCTTTAGTTTCATTAAGTGCTGCCTTAAACGTGTTCTCGTTTCCACTTACAACAAGCCATTTCGCCATCTCGTCAATCACTCCAAGTATAAAGTCTAAGTTCTTAGCCTGTCTTTGTGTAACGAACTCAATGAACGCATCTCGGCCATTTATGTAACGGCCATATCCTTCATCTCCTGATTTGTACTCAATCATTTCACTCCTCCTTTACCATTCAACCGCTTCCTCTCTTGTCATGAAAAAGTGAATCCCATGGCTGTATTCGTTCCAGCGGTTATTATCCCATCTATCTGGGTATACCATTTCACCGATCTTATAAGTCTTCCCCCAAGCCGATTTGACTTCTGTTGCGTCCGCTTTTGTTCCGTCCCTGTTCTGGATTTCCAAGACCATTGCTTTGCTTGCTCTACACCTGTTCGTTGTTGCGCTTGACCTCTCTGCGTCTTCCGGGATTTCAAGTTTTACAATCATTGTGCGCTTCTTAAGGTGTCCAGCATACTCGAAGGCTTTTTTCCACCCAATAAACGATCCAGTTTCCGGGCACTCCATTGGCCAGTCTATTTTTGTGTGTGTGTCTGTTTTCATCCCGTTGGTGTGTGCCGTTCCAAAATCAGCTCCTCGCAGGTCGGCGCCACGAAAGTCAACACCCCACAGGACAGTTTCTCGCAGGTCAGCCCCTCGCAAGTCAGCCCCTCGCAGGTCGGCGTCACGCAGGTCTGCGAAACCAAGGGCGGCCCTCCGCAAGTTTTTGCCTCGTAGGTCAGCACAACGAAGTTCGGCACAGCTCCCGTCAGGTTCGGCGTTTAACCATTTTTTATGGTCCTGTAAAATCTTATCTAAATTTCTTTTATCCATTGTTTCCTCCTTTTCCCCTAAAATTTGGCTCCGTTCATAACATTCCCCCAAAGGTTTGCACCACGAAGGTTAGCATCTTGCAGGTTGGCATTTCCCAAGTCGGCATATTGTAAATCAGCATCCTGCAGGTCTGCACCAAAAAGGTTGGCATCTCGCAGGTCTGCGCATAAAAGAACAGCCGCTCTCAAGTCGGCTCCGCTAAAGTCTGCACGCCTAAGATCAGCTTCCCACAGGACAGCACCCCAAAGGATAGCACCACGAAGGTTAGCACCTTGCAGGTCGGCGCCTCGCAGGTTGGCTTCGTATAGAAGTCGGATCGTAGCCATGTCGTTCTGTGG